>CBDULG010000176.1:0-6830 GCA_965367985.1 uncultured Rhodocyclaceae bacterium | reverse complement strand
TGATCTCGCTGTGCGCCCGCACCACATCTTGCTGCGGGACGAGGCCGACGCCATAACGCGTTTCCACCAGACGCCCGAACGCGTCCACCAGTGTGATCGTCTCGTTCAGGATGGCGGTTTGGCCGTTGGCCTGGAAGTAGCGGGCATAGGCCGTCTTGATACGCCCCTCGACTTCGAGCGCGGCGACGTCGGCCGTGCGCGTACTTTGTCCTGCCAGCGCTTCGGCCAACTCGCCGCGCAGGCCGCGCTTGCCCCAAAAGGGCAGCGACTGGATCACCCGGTAGCGCGTTTGCCCCACTTCGCCCGGTAACAGCGATGCGCCGCGACCCGACATGGTGTTGGTGAAATCCATCAGCTCCAACTGAAATCTTGGGTCGGGCAGCGCTGCCGCGGGCTCGATACGCTCGCGTGCCGCCGTGGCGTCGAGCCGGCGCGCCGCGAGTTCCGGATTGTGCTCTCTGGCATAGCGGAGCAGCCCGCTCAGGGTCGCGCCCAGCGGCGCCTCATCCGCCCAGGATGGCGCGACGGCGAACAGCAGGGTCGCCGCGCTGATGGATACGGCAACAAAAAGGGGTCGATTCATCTGCGCGGAATCTCGGAATCGCGGGAGGAAA
This sequence comes from uncultured Rhodocyclaceae bacterium, assembly GCA_965367985.1. GTDB lineage: Bacteria > Pseudomonadota > Gammaproteobacteria > Burkholderiales > Rhodocyclaceae > Nitrogeniibacter. The sequence continues at coordinate 6,216 of CBDULG010000176.1, read as the reverse complement.
GTTCACCGCACCCCGGTCCGGACGGGGCGCGGCCGGCGGCAGGGAAACGTCAGGGGGCGACTTCGATTCGGGTCACGGTGAAGGCGCCGTCGACGTTCTCGGCGAGAAAGCGCACCGTGTCGCCCGGCTTCACCTGGTCGAGCATATCGGCCGTCGCAGTTTTGAAGGCCATGGTCATCCCCGGCATGCCGAGATTCTTCAGCGGTCCGTGCTTGATGGTGACCTTGCCGCCGGCCTTATCGACCTTCTTCACCGTGCCTTCGGAGAGCGGCGCGGCCTGTGCCTCATGCGCACTGCCAGCGTGCTCCATCTTGTGGTCGTTCGATGCGAGCGCGGGCGCGCCGAGTCCAAGCGCCGCAAACAGTACAACAAGGGGAGTCAGGACTTTCATGGGGGTTCCTCGAAGCGATTTGGGGTGATGCGACTCTACCTTGCCTACGCCGACTTTTCGCTGACCTGGAGATTACAAATTCGTTATCTGGACCTTGCGCAGGCGCTAGCGTCTCATCGTGCTCCGCTGACCTATTTGTAATCAGGGCGTCACGCTGCTGTTCGGTCTTAAGGCAAACAATAACGACGTTGCTTGCTGGCACCCATCGACAACCAAGTGAGCGAAGCCTGAGAAACGGGGTGAAACGCAGCTTGACCCGTGCGTTGCACACAGGTCTAGCGTTAATCGCATAGAGCGAATCCAGCCCATTGGGCACGTCTGATCGGCCGGCATTTTTCTCGGACTGCGCACCACATGGAGATGGGTACAACTCGACAACGCGACGATCTGAATTCAACGAAAAGATCGGGGTAGCGAGTGCTGACTGCAGAAAGTTCAAAACTGGAAGGAGAACGAGATGGAATGGCTTACTCAAAACTGGATTTTCGTCGTTGGGGCCGTTGGCGTGTTCCTGCTAATGCGGCGCTGCGGCATGCGTTGCGGTCACGGCGACGGTCGTCATCGAGACACCACGCGCGGCAGACACGAAGCGCAATAAAGCCAGGAAACCATCGGCGGCAGCTCTGACGAGAACGCGACTTCGATCGGCAACCCGGTAAATAGTCAACCGGCGACCCCGGGAATGACAGTTGCGTCTGCCCATCTCGGCGCGCCGGTCTGTGTCGAGTCGCGGGCGAGCCGCGATCGCTTCGAGGCATCGCCCAAGGAATTTCATGTCACGAAATCACCGGCGCCAAGTGCACGGAACCGTCGACGCGGGGGTGGTTGAGGCGCGACCAGCAGCAGGCCGCAAATATTCGTGCGCGCCCCCGCACCACAGGAGGCTGTCATGACAAATGACGAAATCAACCAACCGGACACTCAGCGGCGTCGTCTGCTTATCGCCACATCGGCGGCCGGCGGCATTGCAGCGGCGGCCACGGCCGTACCTTTCGTGGCGAGCATGACGCCCAGCGAGCGCGCCAGGGCAGTTGGTTCGCCGGTGACGGCAGATTTATCCAAACTGCAAGCCGGCGAGATGATGACCGTGTCCTGGCGCGGTCAGCCTGTCTGGATTCTGCACCGCACGCCGCAGATGCTCGACGGCTTGGCAAAGCTCGATCGGGAGCTGCTGGATCCGAATTCGGAACGCCCTCAACAGCCCGAGTATTGCCGCAACACGTTCCGCTCGCGCGAACCCGCCTATCTGGTTGCGGTGGGACTCTGCACCCATTTGGGTTGCGTTCCAAGCTTCCGCCCGGAGGTGGCCCCAAGAGATCTGGGGCCCACTTGGAAAGGTGGCTATTTCTGCCCATGCCACGGGTCGCGCTTTGACCTCGCCGGGCGCGTCTACGCAGGGGTGCCCGCTCCGCTCAATCTTGTGATTCCACCGTATTTCCTCACCGGGGCGTCCACGGTGACGGTGGGCCGTGACGCGAAGGAAGCCTGAACTTCGGCACGCTCGAGTATGGAAACAACGCAGGGATTTGCGCGCGCCAGCCAGTTTGGGCGTGTGTATCAGACAAGGAGTACGTCATGTTGAATCTGAAAGTCGTCACCTGGACCCTGGCGTCCTGGACCACGGTCACCTTCCTTTTCTGTGTTGCGTACGGGCTCGCCGTTCCGGGCAGCCTCCACATGCACGTTTTCCTTGAGCAAATTTTGCCCGGGTTCAAGTGGCTGAGTTGGGGGTCTTTCGCGATCGGGCTCGTCGAGAGTTTTCTCTACGGCGTCTACGCGGGCCTTGTCTACGTTCCGATATACAACTTTTTCAAGCGGCGCCTGGTCGAGTGAAGCTGCGGAAACGTCAGCGGGATGCTCGATTCGTGCTGCGCCAGAGAAGCGGTGTCACGCCGCGTTTGAGCGCGACCCTGAGCGGTACCTGAGCTAGGGCATGAATTTCGGGGCAGCCGCTCGGCTGTCCGCTTTCTTTTTTCTACACGGAGATCCTCATGACGAAAAGCAACGCCCGCCGGAAAGCACCCACTTTGAGTGATAGCGCGCCAACGAAGTTGCGGCAGCCCGCCACCGGCACCGCGCTCGCGCGAAAAGAGCAACCAGGTGTCATGCCAGCGCCCCTGCCGCCGGGTAATGCCGACGCCGCGCCTGAACCTTTTGGGGTGCCGGGCCTGAACACCCTGGCCGAATACCAGCGCGACTTCTTTGAACGAAGCGTTCTGTTCTTCGACACTCTGCGGCAGCGCGCGAACAACACGCTCGAACACGAGCGTGCCGGCCTGCCGCCGCTACTCGATTTCAAGTACGAGACATTGCTTGATGCACGCCGCTTCGAGCGGCCCGCCAACTATGCCTTGCTGCGTATCACCGAGGTTGGCGATGACTGCTGGGACGACTGCGTCGATCCTGCCAAGCCGCCGGTGATTGTGGTCGACCCGCGGGCAGGGCACGGCCCCGGGATTGGCGGCTTCAAGCATGACTCGGAGGTCGGCATGGCCTTGCACGAAGGTCATCCGGTCTACTTCGTCATTTTTTTCCCAGAGCCGGCGGCGGGGCAGACCCTCGCGGATGTTCTGCATGCGCTGCGGCGTTTCGTCGCGGAGGTCGCGCGACGTCATCCCGACCAGCCGCCCGTTCTGTATGGAAACTGCCAGGCTGGCTGGGCCGTGACACTGCTCGCGGCCGACTGCGAAGGGCTGGCGGGGCCGGTCGTGCTCAATGGATCGCCGCTCTCGTACTGGGCCGGCGAGTCGGGCGTTAACCCGATGCGTACCTCGGGTGGTCTGCTCGGTGGCGCCTGGCTCGCACACTTCACTGCCGATCTCGGCGATGGCCGCTTCGACGGCGCCTGGCTGGCGCAAAACTTCGAGAATCTCAAACCGGAAAAAGCCATCTGGGAGAAGTACGCGAACCTGTTCGAAAACGTCGACAGCGAGCAGGAGCGCTTTCTGGAGTTCGAGCGCTGGTGGAACGGCTACTACTTCCTCAGTCGTGAAGAGATCGTCGCTATCGTCGAGAACCTGTTCATCGGCAATGAGATCGAGCAAGGCGAGTTCCGCATTTGTGAGCACTGCTTCGCCGATCTGCGGCGCATCGCAAATCCGATCGTCGTCTTTGCGTCCTACGGCGACAACATCACCCCGCCGCACCAGGCCCTCGGCTGGATCCCGGCAGTCTACCGGGACACCGCCGATCTGATGCAGGCAGGTCAGCGCATTGTTTACCTCACTAACCCGCACATCGGCCACCTCGGAATCTTCGTCTCGGCCAGCGTCGCTCGCCTGGAGCACCGCGCCATTCTTGAGAGTCTGGTCGACATCGAGGCGCTGCCACCCGGTCTGTACGAAATGAAGATCGACAATCCGAGCGGCGATCCCGATTGCCATAAACCGTCTTTCAGTGTCAGTTTCGAGCCGCGGCAGGTCGAGGATCTCAGGCAGGACACCCCAAGAGACGCGTTCGAACGGGTCAAGAAGGTGTCGGAATTCAATGAGGCGCTGTACCGGACGTTTGCCAGCCCCTGGGTGCAGATTTTCAGTACACCGTGGACGGCGCAGTTGCTCAAGTTTATGCACCCGATGCGGGCAAGCAGCTATGTATTCTCGGACGCTTTCAATCCGTGGATGAAAGGTGTTGCCATGCTTGCCGAACCGATCGCGAAGACGCGCGCGGCGCTTCCACCGGATCATCCCTTGATCGCGCACGAAAGAGAGGCTATCGGCGAACTCGGTCAACTCGTCAAAGATGTTCGCGAAGTGCGTGACGCCACCTATGAGCAGGTCTTCAGCATGCTCTATGGTGATCCGGTCGCGAACGCGATGCTGTCTCTCGAAAGAAGCAAAGAATGAGGGAGCAATTCAGACATCTGACGCCTCTGGTTGATCGCGCCCGCAGCTTGGAGCCAATCCGCGTTGCGGTCGTCGAGGCCGCGCAACAGGTCGTGATCGAGACCGTGCGCGAAGCCTGCGAACTCGGTTTTGTCGAGCCACGCCTGATTGGAGACGCGGAGGCGATCGCCGGGACTTGTGATGCGGTGGGCTGGCGACCCCGGCCAGAACATAACTGCTGCCCGGTCGCGCAATCGACGCATCGGTCACAGCTCAATTAACAAGCTTATTCACAGAAAGAAAGGCCAATCATGACGCAAGAATCAAACCCGACGGCATCGACAGAGGTTCTTGATCTCGCAGGGCGCACGGGACTGATCGTCGGCGTCGCCAACGAGCACAGCCTCGCCTGGTCCGCCGCACGATCTGCGTGTCGGGCCACACGATAGACTGGGTATTTGGCCGCGCCAACCCGTCAATTGCATCTCGAAGCATCAGCGCGCACCAGCCCGTAGGCGGAATCAATGACGCTCCACCGTTTCGATTGTTTTTTGCCCATCGCTATGCTGGCGGATAACGTGGAACCCCGGTTTCAGTGACCGCCGTGGTCTTCCGCAGAGGTCCAACGCGACAGAAAGACACGCTCATAAGCAAACACTGCCGCGATCGCGACCACCGCGATCACCACGATCTGCGGATCGGATTTCAGCTTCATGGCGGTGAAGAATCCGAGCACGAGCAGATCGAGCGCGATGGCTGAAATCAGTAGCGAGCCCCTGGCGCCGATCTCGCGGCGCAGGCGGCGGAACACGCCCCAATGGATCAGGATATCCATCACCAGGTAGAAGAAGGCGCCGAGCGACGCGATGCGACTGAGATCGAAAAACACCGTCAGGACCGCCGCGATCACCACCGTGTAGACCAGCGTGTGGTCTCGGATCGAGCCGGACATGCCGAAATGGCTGTGCGGGATCATTTCCATGTCGGTGAGCATCGCGAGCATGCGCGAGACGGCGAAGACGCTCGCGAGCAGGCCCGATGCGGTGGCGACGATCGCAAGCGCGATGGTGAAGTAGAAGCCGTAAGGACCAAACGCCGGTCTTGCCGCCTCGGCCAGCGAATAATCCTTGGCGGCAACGATCTCGTCGAGTGAGAGGCTGGAGCCGACCCCGAATGCGACAAGCAGATAGACCATCACGCAGATGGCAATGGAGATGATGATCGCGCGGCCGACATTGCGGTGCGGATCGATGATTTCGGCGCCGCTGTTGGTAATCGTGGTGAAGCCCTTGAACGCGAGGATTGACAGTGCGATCGACGCCGTGAAGCCTGCAATCGGGGCGGCATCCGGCGATCCGGAAGCGGGCACGAAGGTGAACCCGCTGACCACAAGCGCGGCAATGCCGAAGACGGCGATGCCACTGATTTTAAGGAACGCCATGATGATCGAGAAAACACCGACCGAGCGGTTGCCCGAGACGTTGACGAGATAGGCGAACAAAATCAGACCAACGCCAAGCACCGGCACGAAGATACTGTCCGCCCCCAGATCGAACGGTCTGAGCACGTAGGTGCCGAAGGTTCTTGCAACGAGGCTCTCGTTGATCACCATGGAGAGCGCCATCAGCAAAGATGCCGCCGCCGCGATCGCGCCCGGGCCATACGCCTTCTGCAGGATCATTGCGATACCGCCAGCAGACGGAAAGGCGTTCGACATTTTCACGTAGGTGTACGCGCTGAACCCCGTAACAACCGCTCCTGCGATGAAGGAGAGCGGAAACCATGCGCCCGCCAACTCCGCGATCTGACCCGTCAGAGCGAAAATTCCCGCTCCGATCATGACGCCGGTGCCCATCGAGAGTCCACCGGTCAGGCTGATGCTATCTTCTTGGTATTCGGATTTCATCGCTTGCTCTCACTGCCTCTGCCGTGGCTGTCTTTCTAGGCTGATCCATCGTTGCACTACTTGGCAAGGGTAAGGATGACTCGCCGGCATCGCAA
>CBDULG010000175.1:0-6838 GCA_965367985.1 uncultured Rhodocyclaceae bacterium | reverse complement strand
GCGCCGACGACCACGGCGGTGAGCGTGCCGTGCGCGGTGGGGCGCGGGTGCAGGTGGCGGTTGTGGGCGTCGTGCGTGATCGGCCGCCAGGCGGACTGCGCACGGAGCAGCGTGAGACGGTTGCGGTAGAGATCGACGGGTTCGTTGCGCTGTTGGCCGGCTGAAGCCGGCCCTACCGTGGTGGTGGTGGCGTTTCGCAGGGCAGCCTTAAGCCCGCCATCGGCCATCGCCTCGCCGAGCGCGGCGATGGCATCGGGTACGGTCTCTGCCAGATTGTTGCGTGCGCGGTGCTCGACGGCGACGATGGCGAAACGCCTTTCGGCTTCCGTTTCATGTGTGTGGCCGTCGTGATCGGCGAGCACGAACACGCTGCCCGGCGCAGCGGTGCGCACCGTGCCTTCGGCGTGGTACCGCGCACGGCGCACGTCCAGCGCCTGTTGACGGGCACCCTGCAGGCGCTCGCCATGCGTCCGACGCGTCCAGGCGTACTGGCCCGCGTCGTCGTCGGCGTTAAGGGCAATTTCCTTCGTCGCGCCGGCAGCCAGTTCGGCGCTCGCATTGGCACGGTAGTCCCAGCTCGCGCTGCGTCGCGTCGTCGTGTCGAGGGTCGTGGTGCCGCGCCACGCATCTAGGCTGTCTTCGGCGAGCGTCGCGCCCGGTTGGGTGAAGCGGAAGGTACGCTGGGTATTGTCGACAAAGGCGGAATTGTGATCAGCGATTACCAGGGTGTGGGTACCCAGGGACTCGCCGTCTTCAGCTTCCCCACCGTGCTCGAACCAGCAAAAAAGACCTTCTTCGACCAACAGGCGACGCAGAAAGGCCAGATCCGTTTCTTTATATTGCGTGGTGAGCGAGCGCTTGGGAAATACGGTGGGGTCTTCGATGTCCCATCGCCACGCGGGCACCAGACGGCCCTGGCCTTGCCAGCGTGCGAACACATGGTCGACGATTTCGAATACGGTTTTGTCCTGAAAGACGAAACTATCGCGGCGCCCGCCGAGGAAAGCCAACCACGGCTCAATGACCAGCCGGTAGCGCGCAAAACCGCCATTCGCGCCGAGGCGCGAGGCATGCGTGATGTGGCCGTGAAACGGGCGAAGCACGCTGCGCGAATGGCTGGTTTGCAGGTCGAGCCGCGCAGGTTGGCCGATCAGCGCGGTGAGCGCGTGGTTCGCGTCACGCGCAAGTACACTCAGTTCTATGCGAAAGCCGGCATGTGCCGACAGCGGGCCGAGGCTTTCGTGAATGGTCGCCGTTTCGGCCAGCAGCGCGTCGGCGCCCAGCACCGTGCGCAGCACGAGCAGGCGCTGATGCTGGCGCCACCCGGCGCCGGTGATTGAATCGACGATCGTGTTCATGGACTGGAAAACCCTCTTGCAGACTGAATTGCAGTTGGCCGGATCAGGTGAGCGCCCACAGCAGGATTCGGCCGGTCGCGAAGCCGCGCGTGCGGCTGACGACGTCCCCCAGGTTGTGACCGTCGAGCACGCTGATGTGGCCGCCCGGGGTCGCGTCATGCGGTAAAAAAGCGACGATGCCGCGTTGTCCGATGAGTGCGGCCGGTGCGTCGGCCCCTGAGGCGATGCCGTCGAGCTCTATCGCGGCGCCGTGGCGCTCGGCAAGCCAGGCGGCCAGACGATGTGCAGTCGCCTCGACGCGTTTCCCTTCATGTGCTCCGGTGCGCAGGATGTGCTGGCCACGGGGCGCGATGCCAAAATCGAGCAGCGCGAGGCTCAGGCGTACGGCGCCGGCGTCGATGTCACTACCGCGTGCTGCATGACCGATGCAGTCAGCAAGGGTGTCCGCGCAAACGTCGCGCGTCGCATGCCAGGCACGGCACAGCGGGGCAATGGCGAGGTTGAGCATGCTTCAATCTCCGGATTCAGGACGCGCGGAGCGCACTACGCGGGAACGATCATTTAAGGGTGTATTTGAACTGACCGTCTTTGCCTGCGGTGGCGCGGATGCGCGATATATCTCGCCCTTCAGCCATGCGCGCAAGCACGCTCTCGGCCACTTGTGGCAGCAAGGTGCCGCCGAGAATGTGGTCGACGTTGCGTGCGCCCGAATCGACTTCGGTGCAGCGCGCCAGCACCGCGTCGACAAGTTTGTCGTCCCAGACGAAGCTGGCCTTGTGATTTGCCGCGATACGTTCGGCGATGCGCGCGAGCTTGAGCGCGATAATCTCCAACAGCACGTCGTCGGAGATCGGGTAGTACGGAACGGTCTTGATGCGGCCGAGAAAGGCCGGCTTGAACTGCTTGAACAACACGGGACGCAGCGCCTCCGCCAGGTCGCCGGCGCCTGGCAGTTCGTCCACGGCTTTGTTCAGGCACGCCTGCATGATCTGGCTCGAACCGACGTTGCTGGTGAGGATGATCAGCGTATTGCGGAAGTCGATCTCGCGCCCTTCGGCATCGTCCAGTACGCCCTTGTCGAACACCTGGAAGAACAGTTCGAGCACGTCAGGGTGCGCTTTCTCGACTTCATCGAGCAGGACCACACTGTAGGGATTGCGGCGCACGGCTTCAGTGAGGACCCCACCCTCGCCGTAGCCGACGTAGCCTGGCGGCGAGCCCTTGAGGCCGGAGACGCTATGCGCCTCCTGATATTCGCTCATGTTGATGGTCACCAGCTTGCGCTCGCCACCGTAGAGGATGTCAGCCAGCGCCAGCGCGGTTTCGGTTTTGCCAACGCCCGAGGGGCCGACGAACAGGAACACGCCTTTGGGCTTGTTGGGGTCTTCGAGGTTGGCGCGCGCGGTACGTACCCGTTGGGCTATGGCCTCGAGCGCGTGGTTCTGGCCGATCACGCGGGCTTCGAGCAAGGCCTTGAGCCTGAGCACCGTGTTGATCTCGTCCTTGACCATCTTTCCGAGTGGAATGCCGGTCCAGGCAGCAACGATTTCGGCGACCACGTGGCCATCGACCTGGAGCGGCACCATCGGCGATTCGCCTTGCAGGGCGTGCAACTTCGCGATGAGGGCGGACAGCGTGTCGGCGCCGGGTTTGTTGGCCGGTTGGTTGGATGCGGCCTCGCGCGCACCGCGTAATTCGAGGATTTGCGCGACGAGCGATTTTTCCTCGGCGAAGCGAGCCTTGAGCGCCATGAGTTCGGTCTCAATCGCGACGATGGAGGCGCGAAGTTCTTTGAGCCGCGCATCATGCCCTGCACCGCCGGCCGCCTCGCGCTCGAGCGCAGCCAGTTCGGTCCGCTCACGCAACAGACGCTTGTCGGCGTCGTCGATCTGCGCGGGCGTCGCGCTTTGGCCAAGGGCGACTTTGGCACACGCGGTGTCCAGCACGCTGATCGCCTTGTCGGGCAATTGCCGGGCACTGATGTAACGATGCGACAGGCGCACCGCTTCGGTCACCGCTTCGTCCATCACGCGAATGCCGAAGTGCGACTCCATCAGCGGCACCATGCCACGCAACATCGCCGAGGCAAGCGCTTCGCTCGGCTCCTCCACCTTGACGACCTGGAAACGCCGCGCCAAGGCAGCATCCTTTTCAAAGTACTTCTTGTATTCGGCCCAGGTGGTCGCGGCGATCGTTCGCAACTCGCCGCGCGCTAGCGCCGGCTTGAGCAGATTGGCCGCGTCGTTCTGGCCGGATTGACCGCCTGCGCCGATCATGGTGTGCGCTTCGTCGATGAACAGGATGATCGGCTTGGGACTCTTCTTGACTTCGTCGATGACGTTCTTGAGGCGGTTCTCGAACTCGCCTTTCACGCTCGCGCCCGCTTGCAGCAAGCCCATGTCGAGCGTGTGCAGCTCGACACCGACCAGCGGCGGTGGCACGTCTTCGGCCGCCATGCGCAGCGCAAGCCCTTCGACGACAGCGGTCTTGCCGACCCCGGCCTCGCCGGTGAGGATGGGGTTGTTCTGCCGGCGGCGCATGAGGATGTCGATGGCCTGGCGGATTTCCGCCTCGCGACCGATCACAGGATCGACCTTGCCGTCGCGCGCGCGCTGCGTCAGATTGGTAGTGAACTGGTCGAGCGCTGGCGTGGCCGAAGCGCCCGGGGTGCGGGTGGATTCTTCGTCGTCTTCTTGCGTCCCCGCGGCGCCCATGCCAGCAGCCTCGATCGATTCGCCAGAACCATGGGTGAGCTTGTCGAAATCGTGCTTGAGCGCGTCGCGCTTGATCTTGGCAAACTGTTTTGAGCCGCGGTACGCCAATTGCGACAGGTCCGATTCGCACAGCAAGGCCAGCAACAGGTGCCCGGAGCGGATACGCGGGAAGTGCGCGTCGAGCGAGGCGATGAGCCAGGCCTGTTCGAACAGGGTGGGCAGATGCGGGGAGAACACCGGCGTGCGGCTGTTGCCGGTCTTGAAGCGGCTGATCTCGTCGTTCAGATCGCGTTCGAGTGCGCTCGGACTGACGCCGCAGCGCTTGACGACGGTAACGAAATCGCTGTCCGGCTGCTCCATCAGTGCGAGAAACAAATGCTCGAGGTCCACCTCGAAGTTTCCGCGCGCCATGCACAGGCTGGCGGCACGTTCCGCGGCGGTTCGGCAACTCGAATTAAGTTTGCTGATCAGGGTCTTGAGAGATGTGCTCATTGGGTATGGCGCTTCAGCGAATGGAGTGAAGTTCAAAGGCAGAGTCACTGCGGTCGCCGCTCGGCGGACGGGTGATCACGAAAGCATCGAACCCGAGCCGAGCGCCACCCTCGTCGGCGAGGGCCACCGGCTTGACATCGGCGGCGCGCAATATGGGACGGATCTCGTACTCGAACTGCGCGCCAGTCGCCAGCGTGAGAAGTTTCTTCAGCGCCGCGGCAAACTCACCGCCAGGCAGAAAGGCTGCGTAGGCACGTCGACCCAGCGGACCGACATGGATGCGCACGCGCAAGTTGCGTTGCCACACGCGCTCGCCAGCGAGCGCGTTTTTGCCCAAGACGGTGTTGGCGCCACCGAGCGACGAGCGCTGGGATATCGGCAGCGTGTACCAACGCCCGACGAACTGCTCGATACGCACCGGAACGCGAAAGTAGCGTTTGAGCATGTCTTGCAGGGCGGTCGCAGAGAGCGGCCGTTGGCGCAGCAAGCCGGCAAAATGCGCGATCGACTCGTCATCGATGCTTCCGGGCCCTTCGCGCAGACGATCGCGCAGCGAGCCGAAGCCCAGTCCCGACAGCGAAAGCACCAGCGGAAGAAAGCGATTTCGCCGGTCCGTCTCGTACTGCACTGGGAGGCGGTATTTCTTCCAGGCACGGTAGAACTGCCCCACCGCACGATTGGAGAACAAATCGAAAAACGCGCGCGCCGCCCGATCGCGGTGATAGCGCTCACGATCGACAACCTGCTCGGTGTAATGGGTGGGCAGCGTCCCGTGGGAGCCCAACATGCCGATGAAAGCCGGCGTAATCCGGACGTACGCCAGCGATTTGCGGGCGCCCGTCTTCTCTGCATCGCGACCGGCATGCCCATTGGCGTCGCTCGCATCGGCCGGCTCGAAGTGAGCGCCGATGGATTCGATCTGGCTGGGCGCGAAGCCAAGCGTTACCGAGTTGCGAAAACGAATGCGATCGGATAGTTCGGTAGCGCGCTGATCACGATCGTCCATGCGGCGGCCGAAGTGCCGCTCGAGTACCCGCACGGCCTGAAAAAACTCGAAGCGCTGCGGAGACTCGAGGAGCTGGTCGATCAGGCCAGGATCGAATCGCCGGTGCGCGGGGCGCATCGAATCAACTCCTCGCCGGTACGGTTCGACACCAGCACCAGGCGTATGAAACTGTTCAGGTGGACGTACAGGCCGAGAAAACGGTCGATGACGCGCGCGAAGGCATCCAGACCCGTGCCGACAAAACTGCCCTCGTCCACGGTCAGGCGCACTTCGACGCCGCGTACGAAGCAGGCAAATGGCTTACCTGCCATCCATTCGGTGCAATCTCGCGGCTCGATGTCGGTAATGCCATTGATGTGACGACGCGACACGGCGGTGCGCGGCAGGTCGTACAGCGCGAGCATCTCCTTGAACGCCGGCAAACCACTCTGGGTCAGCGAAAGATGGTTGAGCGACAAATGCGAGATGAGGCGCCATTGCCCGTCGCGCCGGTGATCAAAGCGGTGCGGCGGTGTCGGCTTGCGCAGCAGCCGGATCGCGCGCGCCACCGAACCGCCCTCGACGAACAGATCGCCACCGGGCTGACCGACGGAGAGCAATGTTGGCAGCTCCCGATTGGTGCATGTCAGTTGCACGCTGAGGACGTCGGATTTTGGCTGAACGGCGTCGAAATCGGCATCGACTATCGACAGCTCCAGTTCGTAGCCGGGGCTGCGCGCTGCAACCAGCGGATTACGCTCGGCGTACCAGTAGTTGCCCTCGCGTTCAGGCGCGTCGCCATGATAGAGAGAAAAGAACGGTCGGAACTCGGTGTGTTTTTCGCCCTGTGGCGTCTGTCTCACGCGACGCACCGCATCGATCGAGTACACCTCGAACGCAAAGGCCCGGCGCGCGTCGGCGACCACCGGATAGGTCGCGCTGCGATCGGTAATGCGAATTGGATCGCCGCGCTGCGCAAACAGATTGACGACCGGCACGCAACCGAGTTGCACGTTGTCGGCATCCAGCGTCTGCATTAAGCGTGACACATCGCTTTCGGCAAGCAAATCGGCGAACGCGAGGTGTACCACGAGCTTGCCGCCCTGACGTGCCGCTGCAGGCAGGCGATCGATGCGCAAATCAAAAAAATTGAATTTCTCGGGAAACGCGAAGTACTCGGTCAGGTGACGATAGGCGTCATGCGCGTTGTGCGGCATGTCGATCAGCGCCTCGTCGGGCGATAGCCCGACCGGCAGAATCACCTCGCCGTTGCACGGTAGCCAACGCCC
>CBDULG010000174.1:0-6847 GCA_965367985.1 uncultured Rhodocyclaceae bacterium | reverse complement strand
TTTCAATCTGCCGGTGGAGGAGGTCGCCGAAGCCGTTGCCGTGGCCTTGCGCGCCGAAAAGCTGCTCTATCTTTGCGACTCGCCCGGCCTGGTCGACACCGACGGCCAGCTGCTCGATTCGATCACCGCCGACACGGCCGAGGAAATGTGGCGCAGCGGCAAGGGGCTGACTGAAGATCTGGCGCTCTTTCTGCCTTGTGCCATTCGCGCGGTGCGCAAGGGGGTCGGCCGCGTGCATCTGATCGACCGCGATCTCGATGGTGGCGTGTTGCTCGAGTTCTTCACCCATCAGGGCGTCGGGACAGTGATCTCGCGCGACGCGCTGTTCCGCCTGCGCGATGCCACTGTCGAGGATGTCGCGGCGCTGGTCAGCCTGCTCGAACCGCTGGAAGCCGAAGGTGTGCTGGTGCGCCGTGGGCGCGAGTTGCTGGAGCAGGAAATTACCCGCTTCTGTGTCGTCGAGCATGACGGCGTGCTGGTGGGTTGCGCCGCCCTGTACCCGATCAACGAAGCGCGCATCGGCGAGCTCGCCTGCCTGGCCGTGATACCCGAGTACCGCCAGGCGGGGCTGGGCGAGATGTTGATGCAGCGTATCGAACGGCGCGCGCGTGACCAGGCGCTCGAAGCGCTGTTCGTGCTCACCACGCGCACGGCGCACTGGTTTCGCGAGCGCGGCTTTCTCGAAGTGAGCCCCGACCGCCTGCCGCAACCCAAGCGTGATCTTTACAACTGGCAGCGCCGCTCCAAGGTATTGATGAAGACCATCTGACGGCATGCGGCGCCGCGGCGCCGCTTGCCTGGGAGGCAGTAATGACGCGCAGGGCAGGCATGCGGTGGGCCGGGCGTCCCCTGTGGGGCGCGGTGGCCGTTGCGCTGGGTGCTCTGCTTGCCGGAACCGGCAGCACACTGGCCGGTGGCGATGCCTCGTTTGCTAGCCTGATGGCCTCGCTGAGCGCGTCGATCGTCGCCTTCGTGCTCTTTTTCGCAGCCCAGAAGGAGGTTCGCGAAGGCGAGCGCATGCGCCTGGTGGCCGATTCGTGCGCCGGCGTCGAAGCATGCTTTTTGTCCGACGGGCGGCTCGAATGGATCAGCCAATCGATCGCGTCGCTGACCGGCTACTCTGCGCAAACCTGCATGAGCGTGCCCGATGTGCTGGCGCTGCTGGTGCACGAACTCGACCTGGCCGAGTGCCGCCGTCTGGCCGCACGCGCGCTTGAAGGCGAGGCGGGGTCGAACTTCGAAGTGCGTATTCGCCGCCATGATGGCGAAGAAGTCTGGGTGGCCTTCCATTGGCGGCCTGTACTCGACGATCTGGGGCGGGTGAGCATGATCCGCGTCTCGGGTGAAAACATCCAGGCGCGAAAACGCGCTGAACTCAAACTGCTCGAAACGGTGGCCGCACTGCGTCGCGCGCAGGGTCTGAGCGACCACTATCTGTCGCGCAGTCAGGATGAGCGCCTGCGCTTGCAGGCGCTGCTCGACGTGATCGACGTCGGCATCCTTTTCGTCGACGCCGACCGCCGTGTGCGCTACGCCAACCCGACCATGTTGCGCATGTGGCAGCTGGGCGAGGGCGAATCCCTGCTCGGTACGCGGGATGTGCGCCTTCTGGCCGAGGCGGTGGCGCAGGTGTCCGATGCGGATGCGTATCGTCGCCATGTATTTTCCGTCAGCGGGCGGCGCGGGCGCGCTGCGCCCTTCGAATTTAGCTTCCGCGACGGCCGGATCATCCGCGAGGTTTCGGCGATGGTGCAAGGCGCCGGGCCGGGGAGATCGCTCGGCCGGGTGTGGATTTTCGAAGATGTCACCGAGCAGCGAAAGTCGTCCGCCGCGCTGGTGCGCCTGGCCGAACGCGACCCGCTGACCAATCTGTACAACCGCCGCCGCTTCCAGGAGGCCCTCGATCTGACACTGGCCGGTGCCGAGCGCGGCAATACTCGCGTTGGCCTGATGATGTTCGATCTCGACGGCTTCAAGCCGCTCAACGACCGCATGGGCCATCAGGCAGGCGATGCATTGCTGGTCGAGGTCGGCGCCGCCGTGCGCCGCGTGGTGCGTCGCAACGAGATGGTTTTTCGAATCGGTGGCGACGAGTTTGCGATTCTCATCCCGCAGGCCGACGAAGCGGCGCTGTGCGAGCTGGCGCAGCGCGTGGTGTCGGAAATCGGCCGGCTCGAGACGCCGGGAGGGTCGATCAGCGCGAGCGTCGGCATTGCCTGTTTTCCGCGTGACGCCGGCAATCCCACAACGCTCGTCGCCGCGGCCGATGCGGCGATGTATCAGGCCAAGTCCGCGGGAAAGAATCGATGGTACGACTGTGAGGGCCGTGACGGCGAGGGCGGCGGCATCCACTGAGCGGCCGTGCTGCGCTTTCCGGGTTAGAATGCGCGCTTGATCAGCGAGCAACCAAATTGCAAGGTGGGCACATGGCGAGAATGGTGAATTGCGTGAAGTTGGGCTGTGAGGCGGAAGGGCTGGACCGGCCCCCGATCCCCGGCGAACTGGGCAAGCGCGTCTACGAAAACGTCTCCAAGGAGGCGTGGGACCAGTGGGTCAAGCATCAGACCATGCTGATCAACGAAAACCGCCTCAACCTCATGGACGTGCGCGCACGCAAATACCTGACCGAGCAGCTCGAGAAATTCTTTTTCGATAGCGGCGACGCCGATCAGATCAGCGGATACGTGCCACCGCAGGTTTGAGCGCGGTGCGCATTCATAGAAAAGACGGCGTTGCCGTCTTTTTTTTGGAGTGCGACGCTTTAACGGGCGACTTCCTTTTCAAGCGCCTCGCTCCCGGCATAACGAATGTCGCGCCCCTTGACCATATACACCACGTATTCAGACATGTTGGTGGCATGGTCGCCAATACGCTCGATCGCCTTGGCCATGAACATCATGTCGATGTCTTGGGAAATAGTGCGTGCGTCTTCCATGGCATAGCTGATCAGCTGACGCAGAATGGCTTTGTACGCTGCGTCAACCCGCTTGTCCCGACGGGCGATCTCGACCGCGACGGCGGCGTCCTCGCGCGCGAACGAATCGAGCGTCATGCGCAGCATCTCAATGGCCATGTTTGCCGCGTGGCTCATGTCGACGTGAGGTTTATAGGCGAGTTCCGACGAGTGCAGCCGCCGGCTCATTTTGGCGATCTTCTTCGCTTCGTCGCCGATACGTTCGAGGTCGGCAATCATCTTGATTACAGTCATGACCAGGCGCAGATCCCGCGCCGCGGGCTGTCGTTTGGCGATGATCTGGGTGCATGCCTCGTCCAGCTCGATCTCGAGCAGGTTCACGCGCTGGTCGTTCCGGATGACTTCGTCGAGTTCCGTAATGTCGGCATTGGCGAGGCCGTCGAGCGCTTTTGCGATCTGCAGTTCGACCATGCCGCCCATCTGCAGCACGCGGTTGCGAATGCTGTTCAGTTCCACGTCGTATTGTTTGGAAATGTGGTCCGTCATCGTGCTGTCGCTCAAGTCAAGTCGCTGGGAAAGGCCGCAAGTCTAGTTTGCAATCATTACATGATGATGTCAGGCGGCGTGAAACTCGCGCACGCCGCGCGGCGTGGCGAGCAGCAGGGTGTCGGCACCGCGATGTGCGAACAGCCCATTGGTGACGACGCCGACGATCTGGTTGAGCGTCGATTCGAAAGCCGCCGGCTGTTCGATGTGCAAGCCGTGCACATCGATGATCGCGCAGCCGTTGTCGCTGACAAAGCCACGGCGCAATTCAGGCCGACCGCCCAGTGCCGCGAGTTTGCGTGAGACAAGGGCCGTCGCCTGGGGCACGACCTCGATCGGTAACGGAAAGCGGCCGAGCACCTCGACCCGTTTGCTCTCATCGCAGATGCAAACGAAGCGCCGCGCGACGGCCGCGACGATTTTCTCGCGTGTCAGCGCACCGCCGCCGCCCTTGATCATGGCGAGTGCCGGGTTGATTTCATCCGCGCCGTCGACATACACCGGCAGGTCGTCGATCTCGTTCAGATCGAACAGTTCGATGCCGTGCGCGGCGAGGCGCTGCGCGCTGGCTTCGGAACTTGCCACGGCCCCGCGAATCCGCTCTTTCATGCGCGCGAGGCCATCGATAAAGAAATTGGCGGTCGAGCCCGTGCCGACGCCAACCACGCTGCCTTCCTCGACGTAGGCCAGCGCGGCCTCGGCGGCAGCCTGCTTCATTTCATCCTGGGTCATTTCGACGGCCCGCGGCAATTGAGATATCGCATCTTACCGAATCTGCCCGGTGCGCCGGACGGAATCGAGGGTGGAGTGAGCCTGAAAACGGCAGTTGACCGCTCACCGCTCTTGCGTCCTCCTCGCCTTGTCAGACGGCCCGCAGCCGCACACTCGACCGCGTCCAACTACAGTGTCCAGGATAAAGTTCTTGCACCCCGAGGGGGGCGTTATTACGTCTGGGCAGCGGCGGGTGCGCCAGCCCTTGCCGGTTTCGCCGCATCAAGCAGGTCGCCGGCGGTTTCGATCCGCAAACCATCGGGCAAGTGAAGTGTTTGCGTCGGAAAGGCAATCTGCGCGTCGTGTGATTCGATGATTTCGGCGACGCGCAGCAGAATGTCCTGTTTGATTTCGTGATACTTGATCCATGCCGTGGTGCGCGTGAATGTGTAGATGAAGAAGTCGACGGAAGATTGATTGAAGCTGTTGAAGTGCACAATCATGGTCTGCCGTTCGTCGATATCGTCGTGCCCGATGAGCATCTCGCGTACTGCGTCGGTGATCCTCTTCATTTTTGCCAAATCGACGTAGCGAATGCCAATCGTTTCGTGGATGCGCCGATGCGTCATGCGAGAGGGGTTCTCGACGGCTATCTGCGTGAAGATCGCGTTCGGTACGTAGAGCGGACGTTTGTCGAAGGTGCGGATGCGGGTCAGCCGCCAGCCGATGTCCTCTACGGTGCCCTCGATATCGCGGTCGGGTGAGCGGATCCAGTCGCCGATCACGAACGGGCGGTCAAAATAGATCATGATCGCGCCGAAGAAATTTGCCAGCAGGTCCTTGGCCGCAAAACCGACCGCAATGCCGCCGATGCCGCCGAACGCCAGTACTCCGGAGACGCTGAAGCCGAGCGACTGCAGGCCAATCAGTACGGCGGTGATGACCACCGCAATACGCAGCAATTTGGTGACTGCCGCTACGCTGGCCTCGTCGATCTGTTTTCCGCGCCGTTTGCGATGGATAACGAGTCCATGCGCAAAATTTTCGATGAGGCGCGTGAGTGCCCAGGCGAATAGCGCAATCACGCCGATCGTGCGCACTGGATCGATTGCGTCGAAGATCGGCGCGTCGCTGTGGCGGGCGACGATATCGGCCGCAAAGGTGATGCCGATCAGCCAGATCAGGAGCCTGAGTGGCTGGCCGCCAACGGCGTCCAGCAGCGCATTGTCCCAGATGAGTTCGGTCTTTTCGGCGCGCGCCAGCAGGCGTTTGTGCACCATGCCGACCGCTACGTTGACGATCAGCGTCGCAAAAACGACGAAGAAGACCTGGAGCGTCAGTCCGCCCGCCGCGGTATCGAATCCCAGCGAGCGCAACCATTGTTCAAAAGCTTCAACAGACATCGTCGTGGGCGCCATCCATCTCCAAGGCGGCTACCGGGGTGCAGTTGGTGAAGCGTTCGGGCCGTTCGGCGGCAGTGGCCGCCTCGTACATGCGCGTCATTCGGCGGGCTGGCCGCGGACGACCATCACCGAAATGTCGAGTTTGCGCAGCAGGCGGTCGGCAACACTGCCGAGAAGCAGGCGTTTTACCCCGCGGCGCCCATGCGAGCCGACGACCAGCAGATCGGCGCCGATTTGCTCGGTCATGTGCGCTATTTGATCCGAGGGGGATTCGTGCCGTGAGGTCAACAGCCTGATTTCAGGCGTGGCGCCGGCGGAAACCGCGATGTCCCGCGCCGCCTCGAGCACACTCTGCCCTTCCTGGATGAGCGCATGCTCCACGGCATTCTTGCCCTCCTCGGTGGTCTGAAGTTCGGCAAGATTGAAATGCGCATAGAGCCCCTCGTCCACAGCGTGAACGAGCGTCAGCTTCGCGCTATTGGCCCGCGCCAACTCGACCGCGGCCTCGATTGCGAGTCGGGCAGTCGGGCTGTCGTCGACAGCGGCAACGATGTGTTTGTGCATTGAATAGCTCCAGTCAGATATGCCGACCATCAGACTCGGGATTCGTGCTGCAATCGAAGGGGTGGAGCGCTTCGACGGGGCGATGGCGGTATTCGATGCTACGACTTCGTAGGAATAAAAAAAACCCCCGCCGCAGCGGGGGTTCGAACGCTAGCATCTTACCGTGCAAGTGCCTTAGTGGGTTGCGGCACCGGAACCACGCGGGGTACGGATGGATTCCACCAGATGCTGGATGTGTTCCGGCGGCTCGGCGGTCATCTTGCAGACCAGGAAGGCGACGCCGAAGTTGACCAGCGCGCCGACTGTGCCGAACGCGTTCGGCTGGATGCCGAGGAACCAGTTCGGCCCCAAATCACCCAGGAACTCTGTGCCCTGGATGAACAGGATGCCTTTGTGCTGGAAGACGTAAAGCATGGTCACCACGATACCCGAGATCATGCCCCAGATGGCGCCTTCGCGATTCATGCGCTTATAGAAGATACCCATCATCAGCGCCGGGAATATCGAAGCGCCTGCCAGACCGAAGGCGATGGCCACCGTGCCAGCGGCAAAGCCTGGGGGATTCAGGCCGAGGTAACCCGCGACGAGAATCGCACCGGCCATCGCAACACGCCCCATGTTCAACTCGGTTTTGTCCGAGATGTGCGGCATGAAGATGCCCTTGAGCAAATCATGTGATATCGCGGAAGAAATCGCCAGCAGCAGGCCA
>CBDULG010000173.1:0-6853 GCA_965367985.1 uncultured Rhodocyclaceae bacterium | reverse complement strand
CGCGCTCGAGAGCATCGCCTTACAAAGTGCCGAATTGATGGAGAGCATGGAGAAGGGCGCGGCGCACCCGGCGACCGAACTGCGCGTCGACGGCGGCGCCGCGGTGAACGACACGCTGATGCAGTTTCAGGCCGACCTGATCGGCATTCCGGTGGTGCGACCCAAGGTGACCGAGACGACCGCACTGGGCGCCGCCTACCTGGCCGGACTGCATGTGGGTGTCTATGCGGGCCTGGATGAAATCAGCGCGCTATGGCAAGTCGGTACGACGTTCGAACCCTCGGTCAGCCGCGAGCAGGCCGCCGCGCGCATGGCCGAATGGCGCGGCGCAATTGCGCAGGTCAGTCTGGGCACCTGAGCTGTAACGCAGGAGCCGTTCGATTCGCAGCGCAGGCCGGCAAGGCGGGCCGTCGACCGGAGGCGGCAAGCCGCGCGCCCAACTGCGCCGAGTGCCAATGCCCAGCCGTCGCGATCCGGGACTATTGCAGCAGTTCGATGCGCGGCGTTTCCGCTGAACTTTGTGTCCGCGCGGGTTTCTCACACCGTGCTGACCGGGAGGCCCGCGACGCCGTTAGCCGAATGAAACGACTTCGCGGCGCGCATTCGACGTTAAACTCCAGCCGCGATCGTAGTGCCCTCGCGGGCCGCGGTCGTCCGCGTCTGCTGACTCAACTCATCCGCGCCCGCAACAACGCGCCAATACAGTGGAGACGAACACCAATGACAAACGACCAACGCAAACCCACCACGACCGACGCCGGCATTCCGGTCGCCAGCGACGAGCATTCGCTGACGGTGGGTCCGGACGGCCCCATCCTGCTGCAGGATCATTATCTGATCGAGCAGATGGCCAATTTCAATCGCGAGCGCATTCCCGAGCGTCAACCGCACGCTAAAGGCGGCGGCGCCTTCGGCAAGTTCGTTACCACCCATGACGTGAGCGCTTACACGAAAGCGGCTTTGTTTCAGAACGGTGTCGAAACCGAAATGCTGGCGCGTTTTTCGACCGTGGCGGGCGAGCGTGGCAGCCCCGATACCTGGCGCGACCCGCGCGGGTTTGCGCTCAAGTTCTACACCAGCGAAGGCAACTTCGATCTGGTGGGCAACAACACCCCGGTGTTCTTCCTTCGCGATCCGATGAAGTTCCAGCATTTCATTCGCTCGCAGAAGCGGCGTGCGGCGAACAACCTGCGCGATCACGACATGCAGTGGGATTTCTGGACGCTGTCGCCCGAATCCGCGCATCAGGTCGCCTGGCTGATGGGCGATCGCGGCATTCCCAAGAGCTGGCGTCAGATGAACGGGTATTCAAGCCATACCTATATGTGGATCAACGCCGACGGTGAGCGATTCTGGGTGAAGTATCACTTCAAGACCGACCAGGGCGTCGACTTCCTCACCCAGGATGAGGCTGACCGGCTGGCAGGGGCCGACGCGGACTATCACCAGCGCGACCTGTACGACAGTATCGAAGGCGGCGATCACCCGAGCTGGACGCTCAAGGTGCAGATCATGCCGTTCGAGGAAGCCAAGACATACCGCTTCAACCCTTTCGACCTGACCAAGGTTTGGCCGCACGGCGACTACCCGCTGCACGAAGTGGGCAAGATGACGCTCAATCGCAATGTCACCGACTATCACACCGAGATCGAGCAAGCCGCGTTCGAGCCCAACAACACCGTGCCGGGAACAGGCTTGTCACCCGACAAGATGCTGCTGGCGCGCGGATTTTCGTATTCGGATGCCCATCGCCACCGTCTCGGAGTGAACTACCGCCAGATCCCGGTGAACCGTCCGAAATCGGCCGTTAATAGCTATTCCAAGGACGGCCAGGGCCGCGTCGACAACGTGAGCGATCCGGTCTATGCGCCCAATTCCTACGGCGGCCCCGCAGCTGATCCTGAACGTTACCCCGAGGAAGCGGTGTGGGCGACGGACGGGCAGATGGTGCGTGCCGCCTACACGCTGCGCAAGGACGATGACGACTGGGGGCAGGCCGGCACGCTGGTGCGAGACGTAATGGACGACGCCGCGCGGGCGCGGCTGGTGTCGAATGTGGTCGGCCATCTCAAGGCGGGTGTGTCGGAGAAGGTGCTGGCGCGCGCATTCGAGTACTGGCGCAATATCGATAAGGATGTCGGCGATCGCATCGCGAAAGGGGTCAGCGCCGACTAAGTGCTGACCGGCGCTCGGTTGGTGGCGAGCGGCCGACCCGCGGGTCCGCCGCTCGCAACTGTCAATCCGCCGGAACGATCCGCAAACCGTAAAGGGCAAGCAGCATGAAAATTCTCGGAATCTGCGGCAGCATCCGCAAGGACTCCTACAACAAGCGCCTGCTCGGCGTGGCGCGCACGATGCTGGAACAGAACGCCACGGTCGAGACTTTCGACATCGGCTCGGTGCCCCATTACAACGGCGACGATGACGGCGAAACCAAGCCACGCGCGGTGCAAGCGCTGAAGGACGCGATCCGCACCGCCGACGCATTGCTGATCGTCACGCCGGAATATAACTACAGTATTCCCGGCGTACTCAAGAACGCTATCGACTGGGCGTCGCGTCCGGCCTTCAATTCAGTCTTGCTGGGCAAACCGGTCGGTGTGTTGAGCGCCTCGATGAGCAAACTTGGCGGCGCCCGGGCGCAGGTGCACCTGCGTGACGTGATGGCGGGCATGCTGACCCCGTTCTATCTGGCGCCCGACTTTCTCCTCGCCTCCGCGCACAACGCGTTCGACGAATCGGGCGATCTTGGCGATGCAGCCACCGAGGAGCGCTTGCGAAAGTATCTCCAAGGCTATGTCGAGTGGGTCGGTCGTATGTCAGCCTGACGGCGGCTCTTCTATCGAGGCAGCAGTGCGGCGGGCATCGTCGGCGTGGGTAAAATCGCCCCGGCCACGGTCAACCCAGCAACAAGGCGTCGTCGTCGATCTGTTCGCCGCGAACGCGCTCGAACATCTCCAGCAAATCGCGCACGCCCATGCCTTTGCGCTCGTCGCCGGCCACGTCGAGCACCACCTTCCCCTGGTGAAGCATCACCGTGCGGTCGCCGACGTCAAGTGCCTGGCGCATGCTGTGAGTCACCATCATGGTGGTGAGCTTTTGCTCGGTGACGATGCGCGCGGTGAGCTTGAGCACGAAGTCCGCGGTGCGTGGATCGAGCGCCGCGGTGTGCTCGTCGAGCAGCAGGATTTGCGAGCTGCGCAGCGCGGCCATGAGCAGGCTGACCGCCTGGCGCTGACCGCCGGAGAGCAGGCCGATACGGTCGCTAAGCCGGTTCTCCAGCCCCAGCCCGAGCTTTTCGAGATGCGCGCGGTATTCGTCGCGCCGCGCTGATTTCACCGCGTGGCGCAGGCCGCGGCGCGCGCCGCGCATGTCGGCCAGCGCCATGTTCTCTTCGATCGTCAGGTCCTCGCAGGTGCCGGCCATGGGGTCCTGAAAGACGCGCGCAACCTGTTCGGCGCGCGCCCATACCGGCAGTCGGGTGACATCTTCTCCGTTGATTTCGACACGGCCGCGGTCGACCATCATGTCGCCCGATACGGCGTTGAGCAGGGTCGACTTTCCGGCGCCGTTGGACCCGATCACGGTGACGAACTGGCCCGTGGGAATCTCGAGTGTCATGCCACGCAGGGCGCGCGTTTCAATCGGCGTGCCCTCGTTGAACGTCATGTGCAGGTCGGTGGCGGCGAGCATGTCAGCCCTTGAGCTTGAGGCTGATGCGGCGCTTGAGCATCGGAATGACCAGCGCGATGGTCACTAGCACGGCGGTGACCAGGTTGAGATCCTGCGCCTTCAGGCCAATGAAGTCGCTGTTGAGCGCCAGCGCAATGAAGAAGCGATAGACAATCGCGCCCAGAATGACTGCGAGCGTAGCGTAGAACATCCGCCGCGAGGGCAGGATGCTCTCCCCGACGATCACCGCGGCGAGGCCGATGACGATGGTGCCGATGCCCATCGAGATGTCGGCGCCGCCCTGGGTTTGCGCAAACAGCGCGCCGGCCAGACCGACCAGCGCATTCGACAGCGCCATGCCTGCCAGAATCATCCAGCCCGTATTGACGCCCTGCGATCGTGCCATGCGCGGATTGGACCCCGTCGAGCGCATCGCGAGACCGGTTTCGGTCGCGAAAAACCAGTCGAGCGCCAGTTTGGCGGCGATCACCACGACGATCAGCAACAGCGGCCGGAAGACGTAGTCGGCCAGCGATTCGGGCTGCAGCACGGTGAATACGGTGTCATTGTTGATGAGCGGCACATTGGGTTTGCCCATGACCCGAAGGTTGACCGAATACAGCGCGATCATCATCAAGATACTGGCGAGCAAGTCCATGATGCGCAGGCGCACGTTCAGCCAGCCGGTGATCAGGCCGGCAAAGGCGCCGGCGAGGGTGGCTCCGATGCTTGCAGTGAAAGGGTCGGACCCATTGGATATCAGTGTCGCCGCCACAGCGCCACCGAGCGGAAAACTGCCGTCGACGGTGAGATCGGGAAAACGCAGGATGCGAAACGAGATCAGCACCCCCAGCGCCACCAGCGCAAAAATCAGGCCGATCTCGAGCGCGCCGAGCAGTGAGTAAAGCGACATGGTTGTTAACCCATTCCGGAGGGCGTACGGCCGCGCCGCATATTTGCGCGATCAGCGGCCGTGGTGGCGGGCGTCATCGACGCGTCCGAGACCTTATTTGACGATCTCGGCGGCCGATTTGAGAAGCTCTTCAGACAGCGTCACGCCCTGCTTTTCAGCCGCGCCGGGATTGACGAACAGCTCGAGTTTCGAACTGGTTTCTGAGGGGATGTCACCCGGCTTTTCGCCCTTGAGGATGCGCACCACCATGTTGCCGGTCTGTTCGCCGAGGTCGCGGTAGTTGATGCCCAGCGCGGCGATGGCACCGCGCTTGACGCTGTCGGTGTCGGACGCGACGAGCGGAATTTTCGCATCGTTGCCGACCTTGACCAACGCTTCATAGGCCGACACCACGTTGTTGTCGGTGTTGGTGTAGATGACGTCGACCTTGTCGATGAGGCTGCGTGCGGCCGACCCGACATCGACCGAGCGCGGTGCCGCGGCCTCGACAAGCGTCATGTCGACGGCCGGCAGCAACTCCTTGAGCCGCTCGACCACCACCACCGAGTTCGCTTCGCCGGGGTTGTACACCATGCCGACACGTTTCGCATCGGGCACGACCTGTTTGATCAGGTCGACCTGTTTGCCCAGTTCGAGCTCATCGGAAACGCCGGTCACGTTGGTGCCCGACGCCGCCATATCCGCGACGAGTTGGGCGGCGACCGGATCGGTGACCGCGGAATAAACGACTGGCACGTCCTTGGTTGCAGCCACTACCGCTTGCGCCGATGGTGTCGCGATGGCAACGATCACATCAGGCTGGTCGCCGACAAACTTGCGCGCGATCTGTGCCGCCGTGCCGGTATTACCCTGCGCGCTCTGGTATTGCCAATCGAGGTTTTCGCCTTCCTTGTAGCCAGCCGCCTCGAGTGCTGCCTTGACGCCATCACGCACGGCGTCGAGCGCGGGATGTTCGACGATCGCCGTCAACGCGACGGATTTCGTCTCCGCCGTCGCCGGGGCGGAAAGCGAGAATGACAGCGCAAGGGCGCCGACGGTGGCAAGACAGCGGCTGGCTAGCGTCATGGAAAGCTCCTTGTAGTTCGATGAAAAGGTGTTCGTCGATCGGACAGACCACGCGGACACCGGACACATGGGAGTCTAACCCGGTTTTTTCCCAGCAGGCGACGCCCCCAAATGACCAACAAGGCAATCGCATCAACGCTTCGCAGCGGCACGATGCAATCGGGCGATGTTTTCCCTCACCCCCTGCCGTTCTCCCGGCGAAAGAGGGGCAGGGGGTGAGGGGACCGCGCAACAAGGCGTCGACACGTTCAGGCAATTAGCCCGATGCCGCCAAGTGGGCAGTCGCGCGTCGGTCAGCGGCGGAAACGGATTCGCACAGCGCCTCGTGTCCGCCGTGCGTGTAGTGTTGCCGTGCGACAGCAGAGCGAACAAAATGGAACGAACGGGCGGCGAGGGCACGGTGCCGGTCGCTGTGCACGCAAACGAAGAGGTACACATTCTTCGAGGTCGTCGATGACTTTCTCAACCTGGCTTGCCTTCTTCGCCGCCTGCTGGCTGATCAGCCTCTCGCCCGGCGCGGGTGCGGTCAAATCGATGAGTACCGGGCTGCGGTTTGGCTACCGCATGGGGCTGTACAACATTTTTGGCCTGCAACTCGGCGTGCTTTTCCTCGTGGCGATCGCGGCAGCCGGTGTCGGAGCGGTGCTCGCGGCCAGCACGCTCGCCTTCAATATCGTCAAGTGGTTCGGTGTTGCCTATCTGATCTGGCTGGGCGTCATGCAATGGCGCGCACAGGCGCGGGTAGTCGAGTATCAGCAGCAGCTTGCGATGTCGCGCGGACGCCTTGTGCTCGAGGGTTTTCTTGTGAACGCGAGCAACCCGAAGGGCATCGTCTTCATGCTCGCGGTGCTGCCGCAGTTCGTCAATCCGCACGCGCCGCAACTGCCGCAATACCTGATCTGCGCCGCCAGCCTGGTATTTACCGACCTCGTGGTGATGAGCGGCTACACCCTGCTGGCCTCGCGGGTGTTGCGTGCCCTGCGCAAACCGCAACACGTTAAGTGGTTGAATCGAAGCTTCGGTGGGCTCTTCGTGCTCGCGGGTGTGCTGCTCGGGAGTTTTCGACGCGCGGCTTGAAACCCGGTTGAATTTGAAAACGCCCCATCGGTGATCCACCGATGGGGCGCGGGACGCGTCCGCGAGGTGATTACACTGCCGCGCTCGGAATAAGCCCCAGCGACAACCACGGGATGAAGGCGATGA
>CBDULG010000172.1:0-6885 GCA_965367985.1 uncultured Rhodocyclaceae bacterium | reverse complement strand
CGGCCCGAGCTTGCCGGTGCGATAGTCGCCGAGCAAAATCAATGCGGCTTTTTCCAGATCGAGCGACCCGCCGCGACCGACACAGCCACGCCGCCGCGCCACCGCCTCGACGACCCCAACGCCATCCAGCCCGGCCACATCCATCTTGTACCGCTCGACCAGGCGTTCCGGATAGCGCGCCAGCAGAATGTCACCCAGACGCGCCGCCACTTCTTCCTCCGCCACGGCATTCACACCGACAGCGTGGCTCGCCGCCAGCATGTAACCATCGCTCTCATAGCTGATCTTCGGCCATAGCAGTCCGGGGGTATCGACGAGACTCAGGCTCGGACTGATGTCCATGCGCTGCTGCATCTTGGTTACCGCCGGTTCATCGCCAACGGCCGCCACCTTGCGCTTTAGCAGGGCGTTCATCAGCGTCGATTTACCGACGTTCGGAATGCCCATGATCATCATGCGCAAGGGCTTGGTGCCGTCGTTGCGATGCGGCGCCAATTGCCGACACAAGCGGGGGACGCGCGCGACGTCCGCGGCTTTCTTGCACGAGATGGCGACGGCCGTGACGCCCGGCTGCCCGCTGAACCAGGCGAGCCAGGCGTCGGTCACCTGCGGATCGGCCAAATCGGATTTATTGAGCAGTTTCAGGCACGGGCGTTGCCGGTGCGCGCGCAACTCGTCGATCATCGGATTGCTGCTTGCCGCGGGAAGCCGCGCGTCGACCACTTCAATCACCACATCCGTCCGTGCCATGGTTTCTGCCGCCTTGCGGCGCGCGGAATTCATATGCCCGGGAAACCACTGAATTGCCATGTCGGAATCGCTTGAATCGTCTGGATGATGATTATCTCATTCCAGAAGCCACGCAGCGCCGCCAGTTCGACTTGGCAACCACGCACGCGGTCGATAGCGGGCCAAATTATTAGTGGACTCGACCATCAAAACGTGTATCGTGGCGGTGCAGTCGCATCAAGCAGTTGGCTTTGTGGTGTCTTCTTTGCGGTGTAGGTCCAACCGCCTTCGCAGGAAAACTCCCCGTTCGGTTTCTTGATTTGTCCTGCAAGGGGGCTTTGCCCTGTTTATGGTTTAGATTGGAACACACAGTAAAAATGAGTACTCAGACTGGCATCGTTAAATGGTTCAATGACGCTAAAGGCTTCGGTTTCATCACTCCCGATGGTGGTGGTGACGACCTGTTCGCCCATTTCAGCGAAATTCAGGGCGACGGTTTCCGCTCCCTGGCTGAAAATCAGCGCGTAGAATTCGAAGTCCGCAACGGCCCCAAAGGCCTGCAAGCGGCAGCCATTCGCGCCGCCTGAACACAGGCTTCGTGAAAGAAAGCGCGGCTGATGCCGCGTTTTTTTTGTTTGTGGCGCCCGCACCCTCGGGCGCTCAAGTTCTCCCGGAATCCGCGTCCCGCACATTCTCATCCGTGTCCGCCCGCGATATCGCAAACCTTGGTCAGGTCTTCACGCCAGCGTCAATCGTCGAGTTGATGGTTGGTCTGCGTCATAACTGCGGGCGCACGCTGGAACCCTCCGCGGGCGATGGCGCGTTCAGTCGCCGGCTGCGCGAATGTGTTGCCATCGAACTGGATCCGCGCTTTGCTGGCCCTGGCATCCGCACCGAAGACTTTTTCGCCTATCCGTCGCACGAACGCTTCGACACGATCATTGGAAACCCGCCATACGTGCGTTTCCAGGATATTCCGGCACAGACGCGCGTGCGCCTCGAGTTGAGCCATTTCGACGGCCGCAGCAATCTGTTCCTGTTCTTCATCGATAAATGCCTGACGCACCTGAACGACGGCGGCGAATTGATTTTCATTGTGCCGCGCGAGTTCATCAAGCTGACCGCAGCGCGCAAGCTGAACCGTCGGCTGTTCGAGGCAGGCACGATCACGCACTGGATCGAAACCGGCGATCGCCGAATTTTCGATGACGCAGTGCCCAACTGCGCCATCTTCCGTTTCGTCAGGGGCGATTTCTCCCGTCGCACCCGCTTGCGCACACTCGGTCAAGCCGCCTGGTCGGAACGCCAGTTCGTGGAAATGGATGGCCAGCTGGCCTTTGTGCCCGAAGCCCTGCACGTACCGCTTCGCCGCTTGTTCTCGGTCAAGGTGGGCGCCGTTTCGGGGGCCGACGCAATCTTCGAGCACCCGGACGGAAATATCGATTTCGTCTGCTCGAAAACGATCAATACCGGCGTGACACGGCGCATGCTCTACAACGTCCGCCATGCCGATCTCGAACCGCACAAGGCCACGCTGTTGACTCGCCGCGTCAAGCCCTTTGACGAGAGCAACTGGTGGACCTGGGGACGCAGCTACCCTGTAACCGACGCGCCGCGCATCTATGTCAACGGCCGCACGCGGCAGCCACGGCCTTTCTTTCTCCATGAAAATCCCGCCTATGACGGCGCGATTCTCGCGCTGTTCCCCAACGACACGTCGATGGATCTGGTCGAAGCCACACGCCTGCTCAATACCGCCGTGCCGTGGGAAGCGCTCGGCTTCCGTGTCGACGGCCGTTTTCTGTTCACGCAACGCAGCCTGCAAACACTGATTCTGCCCGAGTGCTTTTCCAGCCTCGCGCCATAGCGCCGCCAGCGCCGCGATGCCATACTCGCCGCTGGCATATCACGAGGAAAGCGAAATGCTGGATGTGTACTACTGGACGACGCCGAACGGCCACAAGATCACGCTGTTCCTGGAAGAGACCGGCCTTCCCCACCGCATCCTTCCCATCAACATTGGCAAGGGCGATCAGTTCACACCTGAATTCCTTGCCGTCTCGCCCAACAACCGCATTCCGGCAATCGTCGATCACGCGCCGGCGGACGGCGGCGCGCCGGTATCTATTTTTGAATCGGGCGCGATCCTGCTTTACCTTGCGGAAAAAACCGGCGCCTTCATGCCCGCCGATCTGCGCGGCCGCGTGGAGGTTCTGCAATGGTTGTTCTGGCAGGTCGGCGGACTCGGTCCGATGGCCGGGCAGAACCATCATTTCACCCAGTACGCACCGGAACGCATTGCGTACGCGATGGAACGCTACGTCAATGAAACCGCCCGCCTCTACGCCGTGCTCGACAAACGCCTGCGCGACCGCGCCTTCGTCGCCGGTGAGGACTACACGATCGCCGACATGGCGTGCTATCCGTGGGCGGTGTCGCATGAGAAACAACAACAGGATTTGAACGACTTTCCCAATCTCAAGCGCTGGTACGAGACCATCGCGGCACGCCCGGCGACGCAGCGCGCCTATGCGTTGGTAGAAAAAATCAATCCCGATCGCGACAAGCCCCTGGACGACACGGCGCGTAAGGCGATGTTCGGGCAGGACGCGAGCACGGTAAGTGCACGCGACTGACACACCGACGCAAATACCCACGGGGTTCGGCGTGCCGAACCCCGTGGGTATTTCTGCAATCGGGCGCGCTTAGCTTGACGAAGTCGACGTGAAGCGGAATTTCCCGCCTTCGACGTCGACGCGAATCACGTCCTTCGCGCTGAACTCCCCTTCCAGTATTGCCTTCGCCAAGGGATTCTCGATGCGCTCCTGAATCGCCCGTTTGAGCGGGCGCGCACCGAACACCGGATCGAAGCCGGCCGTTGCGATCTCGGCCAAGGCCGCGTCGGTCACCTCGAGATGCATTTCCAGCCGCGCCAGGCGCTTTTCCAGATACTTGAGCTGGATGCGCGCGATATTGGCAATGTGCTTCTCGTCGAGGCTGTGGAATACGACGATCTCGTCGATCCGGTTGACGAACTCCGGCCGGAAGTGGGTTTTCACCTCGGCCATCACCGCCAGCTTGATCACGCCGTAATCGTCGCCCGACATCTCCTGGATCATCTGGCTGCCCAGATTGGAGGTCATGACGATGACCGTGTTCTTGAAATCCACGGTGCGTCCTTGCCCGTCGGTCATGCGGCCGTCGTCGAGCACCTGCAAAAGCACGTTGAAAACATCCGGATGGGCCTTTTCGACCTCGTCGAGAAGAATCACCGAGTACGGCTTGCGGCGCACCAGCTCGGTGAGATAACCACCCTCCTCGTAGCCGACGTAGCCCGGCGGCGCGCCGATGAGCCGGGCAACCGAGTGTTTCTCCATGAACTCGCTCATGTCGATGCGGACCAGATGATCCTCGCTGTCGAACAGGAACTCGGCCAGCGCCTTGCACAGTTCGGTCTTACCGACACCGGTCGGGCCGAGAAACAGGAAGGAACCGTATGGCCGGTTTTCGTCCGAAAGGCCTGCGCGCGAACGCCGGATAGCGTCCGACACCAGCCGCACGGCTTCATCCTGACCGATCACGCGCTCGTGGATGCGCTCTTCCATCTTGAGCAGCTTCTCGCGCTCACCCTGCATCATCTTCGACACCGGAATCCCTGTGGCGCGCGACACCACCTCGGCAATCTCCTCGGTACCCACCTGGGTGCGCAACAGCTTGTTCGGCTGCGCATCCTCACCGTTCTGCTCCGCGTCCTTCAATTGCGCTTCGAGCTGCGGCAATTTACCGTACTGGATTTCCGCGAGCTGCTCGTACTTGCCCTGGCGCTGCAGCTCGGCCATCTGCGCGCGCAATGCGTCGATCTCTTCCTTGATGTGCGCAGTGCCATGCGCACGCGCTTTCTCCGACTTCCAGATTTCTTCGAGATCGTTGTACTCGCGCTGCAGCTTTTCCAGTTCGTCCTCGATCAGCTCGCGCCGCTTGTTCGACGCCTCGTCCTTTTCCTTTTTGACCGCTTCGCGCTCGATCTTGAGCTGGATCATGCGGCGGTCGAGCTTGTCCATCACCTCGGGTTTCGAGTCGATTTCCATCTTGATGCGCGACGCGGCCTCGTCGATCAGATCGATCGCCTTGTCGGGCAGAAAGCGGTCGGTGATGTAGCGGTGCGACAACTCCGCCGCGGCGACGATCGCCGGGTCGGTGATGTCGACGCCGTGATGGATCTCGTATTTTTCCTGCAGACCGCGCAGGATGGCGATTGTCGATTCGACGCTCGGTTCATCGACCAGCACTTTCTGGAAGCGCCGCTCGAGCGCCGCGTCCTTTTCGATGTACTTGCGATACTCGTCCAGCGTCGTGGCGCCGATGCAATGCAACTCGCCACGTGCCAGCGCCGGCTTGAGCATGTTGCCGGCGTCGATCGCGCCTTCGGCCTTGCCCGCGCCGACCATGGTGTGCAATTCATCGATGAACACGATGATGCGCCCTTCGTCCTGGGCGATCTCCTTGAGCACGGCCTTGAGGCGTTCCTCGAACTCGCCGCGATACTTCGCACCGGCGAGCAGCGCCGCCATGTCGAGCGACAAAACACGCTTGTCCTTGAGCGTTTCGGCCACCTCACCATCGACGATGCGCTGCGCCAGCCCTTCGACGATGGCCGTCTTACCGACGCCCGGCTCGCCGATCAGCACCGGATTGTTCTTCGTGCGCCGCTGCAGAATCTGCACGGCGCGGCGGATTTCGTCATCGCGTCCGATCACCGGGTCGAGCTTGCCCTGGCGTGCCCGGTCGGTGAGATCCAGGGTGTACTTCGCCAGCGCCTCGCGCTGTCCCTCGCCTTCCTGCGAACCCACATTCTGGCCACCGCGCACCGCGGCAATCGCCGCCTCGAGCGGCTGCTTCGACACCCCGTGTTCGCGCAGCAGGCGGCCGGTGTCGCCCTTGTCATCGGCAAGCGCGAGCAGGAACATCTCGCTCGCAATGAATGCATCGCCGTGCTGTTGCGCAGCCTTGTCGGTGAGGTTGAGCAACTTGTTCAGGTCGCGCCCGATCTGCACTTCACCGCCATGCCCTTCCACCTTCGGAAGCCGGTCGATTGCGCTTTGTAGCGCCGCCTTGAGCGGCGAGACGTTGCCGCCCGCGCGCTGCAACAGCGCGACGGTGCTGCCGTCTTCCTGATTGAGCATGGCAAGCAACAGATGTTGCGGCTCGATGAACTGCTGGTCGTTTCCCAGCGCGATGCTCTGGGCATCGGCCAATGCTTGTTGGAATTTGGTGGTCAGTTTGTCAAAACGCATGACAGATTTCCCTCAGCGAATGGGTGGACTGTGATGCAGATGGGGGTTGGCTCGCGCTTTTCAATCGCTTCTGCACACGCATTCACGCTGCTGCAGCATCGAGACATACGAACGTTTGAAATCAAATTTTGTTTT
The DNA here is from genome assembly GCA_965367985.1 of uncultured Rhodocyclaceae bacterium. Taxonomy (GTDB): domain Bacteria; phylum Pseudomonadota; class Gammaproteobacteria; order Burkholderiales; family Rhodocyclaceae; genus Nitrogeniibacter. The sequence goes on along the minus strand of CBDULG010000172.1, from coordinate 727 downwards.
GCTGCGCACTATTGCACAGTTTCACAAAGTGCTACGCTTCGCGCACCAGCGTTGGCGATGACCATTTCGCCAGGCCAGCCGAACTGCATGATTTCAGCAGTCGGCTTGAATTATCTTTTTCACGCGAGAGAGGAAAATCATGGCAACTAAGAACGATCAGACGAACGAACTCCAAAGAAAGAACATAGAAGCGGCCATGCGCCTCGCCCAGATGTCGATCGAGAACTCGCAACGCATCATGGAGCTACAGGTGCAGACCGCCAAGGCGCTGTTCGAAGACGGTGTCGAAAACGCAAAGGCGATGACCGCCACGCAGGATCCGCAGAAGATCGTCGAGTTGCGCAGCCAGTACGCCCAGGCGACCACCGAGCGCATGCTCGCCTGCGCCCGTGAAATCGCCGAAGTGGCCGCGCGCTCGCAGGCGGAAGTCGGCAAAATGGTCAGCGAACAGCTCAATAGCGGCGGTCAGGACGTGTTCGAAGCGTTCAACAAGATGTTTACGGGCATGCCAGTGACCGACCAGAATGCCGTCAACGCGATTCAGGGCGCGATGGACACCGCGCGCAACGCTTTCGAGCAAATGACGCGAGCATCCACCGATGCATTCCAGGCGTTTTCACAAGTCGGCGCGGCCGCCCAGAAGAAGACGACCCCCCGGCGCCGCTGATCTAGACGCAACACGCAGCTCGACCGCGGGCAGCCGAGGAGAAAGCGCCCGGTGCGGGCG
>CBDULG010000171.1:0-6891 GCA_965367985.1 uncultured Rhodocyclaceae bacterium | reverse complement strand
ATCTCGAACAATGTAATAGCTTTTATCAAAAGCTAGTTACAGCTATCGTAGGCGTGTGGCAAGTACAAATCGGGCGCCAAAAATTCAAGATCACCAGCATTTTTGTCCTAGACATATAGACCCACAGAGGGACCCATGACCAAGAGAACCGCACTCATCACCGGAGCCGCGGGCGGCGTTGGCCAAGCGCTCGCGGCACAGCTATCCGCCGCCGGGTGGCGACTCGTCGTGGCCAGCCGCGACGCAGCCCGCTTACGCGATGCGTACGGCGACGACCACCTCCAGATTGAAGCCGACTGCAGCACTGCTGACGGTGCGCGCCGGATCGTGGAGACTGCCGTAGATGCCGATCTGCGTCCCGATGCGCTTGCGCACTGCGTCGGCAATATCCGCCTCGGCGCGCTGCATCGCATGAAGACGGATGATCTGAGCGACTGTCTGCAGGCCAACCTGTTAAGTGCTTGTCACACGCTGGCCGCGTTTCTCGCCAGCCTGCGCGACGCCAACCAGCCCGGTGCGGCGGTCTTCGTCTCCTCGGCGGCAGCGCGCATCGGCACGCCGAATCACGAGGCCGTCGCTGCCGCCAAGGCGGGCGTCGAGGGTCTCGTGCGCAGCGCCGCCGCGACCTACGCGCCGGCGCACATCCGCGTCAATGCCGTCGCCCCGGGGATCATGGATACGCCCGCCGCGGAACGCATCCTCGGCGGCGCGGCGGCGCGCGACGCGGCAGCCCGGCAATATCCGCTCCCCGGCATCGGCAGCGCCGACGAACTGGCCGGTCTGATGGCATGGCTGCTGTCCGACGCCGCGTCGCGGGTGACAGGGCAGGTGTGGTCGCTCGACGGCGGCTTCAGCAGCATCCGCCCGCTGGTCAAATAGTCCATGACATCCAGCACTTCGCCACCGGTGGTCGTCGCATGGCTGGGCTATGGCGGCTTGATCCCCTTTGTCGCGCTGGCCATTGCCGCAATCGCAAGCGCGCATCACGCCCTGCCTTTGAGCGATGCGCTGATCGCCTACGGTGCGATCATCCTGAGTTTCGTCGGCGCCCTGCACTGGGGATTCGCGATGACGCTCGACGGGCTGACGACGCGACAGCGCAACGCCCGCTTCGTATGGAGCACTGTGCCGCCGCTGGTCGCGTGGCCGGCCGTGATGCTCACCGCTGACATCGCCAGCGTCATACTGGTCGCGGGATTCCTCGCGCACTATGCGCAGGACCGTCGCCTGGCGCGCAATGTCACGATGCCGGCATGGTACTTGCCAATGCGAACGCGACTTACCACGGTGGCTTCGATCGCCCTGCTCGCCGGCGGCTTCGCGGCACAGATGTGAAAGAGACGATGAACAAGATGAATAGCGACGAATCGATCAGCGACGACCACCACGCGCCCGTGCCGCGCGGCCGCCTCGCCCGCCTGGCGCGGCTCGGCGGACTCGCAGGAGGAATTGCCGGCGGCATGCTGGCCGAGGGTGCGCGCCAGTTTGCCCGCGGCGAGCGGCCGCGCCTGGGCGGCATGCTGCTGACGCCGGCCAACGCGCGGCGCGTCACCGACGAGTTAGCGCGACTGCGCGGCGCTGCGATGAAGGTGGGGCAACTGCTGTCGATGGATGCGGGCGATCTGCTCACGCCGGAACTGGCCGACATCCTCGCCCGCCTGCGCGAGGGCGCTGCGCCCATGCCGATGAGCCAACTCGTGACGGTGCTCGAAGAACAGTGGGGCGCCGGTTGGGATGCGCGCTTCGCCCAATTTTCCTTCGCCCCGGCCGCGGCCGCGTCGATAGGGCAGGTGCACTTCGCGCGGACACGCGCGGGTCACGCAGTGGCCCTCAAGATCCAGTATCCCGGCGTACGCGAGAGCATCGACAGCGACGTCGACAACGTGGCGCGCGTGCTGCGCATGACCGGCCTGTTCCCGGCACGCATGTCGATCGACGCGCTACTCGAGGAAGCCAAACAGCAACTGCATGCGGAAGCCGACTACCGGCAGGAAGGGATGTGGCTGAAGCGCTATGCGGCACTGCTCGCCGACGACGCGCACTTTGTGCTGCCGGCGGTGCATGACGACCTCACCACCGACAGCATTCTTGCCATGTCGCGTGTCGGCGGCGTACCGATCGAATCGCTCGGCGACGCGCCGCAGGCCGAACGTGACCTCATCGTTACCCAGCTGTTCGAACTGCTGTTCCGCGAAATCTTCGAATTCCGCCTCATCCAGACCGACCCGAATTTCGCCAACTACCGCTACGACACAAGCACGCAACAACTGATCCTGCTCGACTTCGGCGCCACCCGCGCCTACCCGCACGCCATCGTCGCCGCCTATCGGCAGCTCATGACGGGCGCAATCGCACAGCAACGCGACGCGATGACCGCGGCGGCGCGGCAGATCGGGTATTTCGCCGAGCACATCGCCGACGACCACCGCGACGCCGTCCTGCGTTTGTTTACCCTTGCCTGCGAACCGCTGCGTCACGCCGGTGCCTACGATTTCGGTCATACCGATCTCGCCCGCCGCGTCCATGATGCCGGCATGGCGCTCACCGGCGAGCGGGATTTCTGGCACACCCCACCGGCCGACGCGGTCTTCCTCCACCGCAAAACCGCCGGACTGTTCCTGCTCGCCGCGCGGCTACGCGCACGCGTCGATGTCGGCCGTCTGGCGATGCGCTGGCTCGAGGACCCGGCGCCGCACGCTTTTATGCGGTGACACGGCCGCGCCCGGCACGCCGGCCTCGCACGCGAGGGAACGTCATCACTGCCGCGCCATCGATCGGGTCTCATTCCCCAACGGCGTAAAGCGTCCACTCGCCCGGCACGCCTTTCAGCGCGTGTGCGCCGCGCGAAGCGAAGCTCAGGCCTGACCCCAAATGAATATCACGCACTGTATGTGAGACGAGGATCTCGTCTTTTTCGGCCAGGGCCGCCACGCGGGCGCCGACGTTGACGCTCAGCCCGCCCACTCTTTCATCTTCGCGCAACTCGACATCACCGAAGTGGATGCCGGCGCGAATCGAAATCCCGACACGGCCAAGCGCGACCATGATCGCATGCGTGCAATCGATGGCCTGGTCGGCCCGATCGAACACCGCAAGCGTGCCATCACCGGAAGAATCGACCAGACGTCCGCCGAACAGGGCGATCTGCTCGGCCTGGATCCGATCGTGGCGGTCGAGCAAGACCCGCCACTGCGCGTCGCCAACGTCTGCTGCCGTAGCTGTGGAATCGACGATATCAGTAAACAGCACCGCCAGAAGTTTCCGGTCGTAGCGCCGGGGTTTTATCTCACCGGTGATGAAGGCTTCGATGTGGCCGAAGATGAGATCGGGCGTCTCGGACCACGGGCCGTAGTCCTGACCCGGAATTTCGAGAAAGCGCGCCCCTCGAATATGGTCGGCAATGTAACGGCCATGTGGCGAGGGCGCGAAACCGTAGCCTTCACGGGTCATCACGAGGGTCGGCGCACGCACGTCCGCGAGCACGCCGCGCACGTCCAAGTTGAGGTAGTTCTCGATCCCTTCGGCCACGAATCGGGGCGCCGCCATGGCGCGGTAGATGCGCGACAAGGCCTGCAGCGCCGCGCAATCCTCACCGAGGCTCGGCATGAGCGCGAGGGTGCCTCGGTTCGTACCCCAGTTTTCACGCGTGAAATTGACGAGGCGCTCCGCCGATTCGCGCGAGCGGCCCAAAGGATAGTCGTCCGCCATGAGAAAACGCGCGGTGACGTTGATCAGTACCAGCGCGGAGACTTTGTCCGGGTAGCGGGCGGCGAACGGAAGGGCGAGCAGCCCGGAGTCGATCCAACCGATGATCACCGCCGGGCGGGCGTTGGCGGCATTCATCACGGCGAGCAGATCTTCCGCCCACACGTCGACCAGGGCCTTGCCATTGCCGGGGCGGGCATCCGACAACCCCGAACCGCGCATGTTGAAGCGGATCACGCGGCCGAGACCCGCCAGGCGCTTCACGAAGCGGGCATATTTCGGGTCGTCCCACTCGAGATCGAGATGACCCCAGTGGCCGTTCGTGAGAACGAGATCGAGCGGGCCATCACCGCACACCTGATACGCGACGTGATCGTCACCGACAGTCGTAAAAAAAGTTTCCGGGATTTCTCTCATGGCATGCGGCCCAGGCGTCGCCCCGTCGACGCAGGGCGCACGCAACAAGCATAACGCGCTCACCGGTTCCGGTGAACGCGTTTACGCTTGACGGCATCGGATTGGAACATTCGCCGCATGCGCAAGATCGCCCGCGCTGCGCTTACTGCATGCTGGCGTGCAGACCTATGCAGACGACGCCCCAGCGCTCAATCGAGCGGCACCACCCCACCCAGCGCCTGCCCGCATCGCCTCCACAAGCCTTCGCGCGCCGATCCCGGCTGCAGGTCAGTGCACGCGCGTCGGCTGGTGCCGCTTGAGAATCTCGTTGACCTCCGGTTCGGTCGCCGCCGGGATGATCACCTTGAGCTGCATGCGCTCGGTGTCCAGGAACACTTTTTCGCGCGGAATGCCGGTCGATACCAGGTCATCCATCGCATTCTTCATAGCGTCTTCGGTCGCGAAATCGCCGGTCACGGTTTTCGTCATGATCATCTCCGAGTGACTGAAAAAAAGGGATCTTCGTGCTTCGAGCCGGCGGCCTCCCGAATCCTCGCGCCGTGACGGCTCAGTAGATCGACCACCCACGCTGGGAGAAATTCCCGCTCTGCGGCCGAACCGCCGCCAATTTCCTTTCTCATGGGTGTCGAATTCGCCGTGCCTCGCCCGTCGTCTACACAGGATGTTTCACTATTCGCGGCACGCGCCGCCCAGTGGGGTGCCAAAAGGAGAACGGCATGCGCTACATGATCATCGTAAAAGCCACAGCCGGCTCGGAAGCCGGTGCAAAGCCGGACGAAGGCCTGCTTTCGCGCATGGCGTCGTACCATGAGGCGCTCGCCGGCGCGGGTGCGTTGCTCGACGCGGCCGGCCTGCAGCCGAGTGCGCAGGGATGGCGCATTTGTTTTGACGGCGACGCACGCATGGTGATCGACGGCCCATTTGAGGAAACGAAGACCTTGATCGCCGGTTACACGCTGATCCAGGTGAAGTCGCGCGAGGAGGCGATGGCCTGGGCACAGCGCTTCCCCAATCCGGCGGGGGACGGCAAGCTGGCCGAAATCGAGGTGCGGCCGCTGTACACGCTCGACGACTTCTTGCCCTCGGCGGCGATCGAGCGCTTTCGCGCGATGGGCGCGGGGGCGTGAGTCATCGACGCGGCGACACCGCCGTGTCGAGGTGCGCGCCACCTGAATGCATGGCGCGCGTTCAAACCATGAAAGGAGATCGACGATGAACATGAATCCTGTTGGCTGGTTCGAAATCTATGTTGATGACATGGCGAGAGCCAAGGCGTTTTACGAAGGGGTGCTCTCGCTTAGCCTCGAGAAGATGAACTCGCCAGCCTTGGAAATGCTGGGCTTCCCCAGCGACATGGAAGGCTACGGCGCGGGCGGCGCCCTGGCGAAGATGGAGGGTTTCCCCGCGGGTGGAAACAGCACGCTGATCTACTTCACCTGCAATGACTGCGCCGTCGAAGAGGCCAGGGTCGAAGCGTACGGCGGCCGCATCGAGCGGCCCAAGACGTCGATTGGCGAATATGGCTTCATCACGCTGGCCATCGATACCGAAGGCAACATGTTCGGCCTGCATTCGATGAAATAGACGCGAGGCCGCGCCGACGACCCACCTCTGCAACGCGCAGCTCGAATGCGCTGACCCTATTAGACTTTGATCAAGGAGATTTCAATGAGTACGGTTCCCGCCATTCCCCCCGGCATGCATACCATCACACCGCACCTGGTGTGCCGTCATGCCGCCCAGGCGATCGATTTTTATGTCGCCGCTTTCGGCGCCACCGAGCTGGCGCGGCTGGCCGGACCGGACGGCAAACTGATGCACGCGCTGCTGCAGATCGGCGACAGCCACGTCATGCTGATGGACGAGGCGCCCGACATGGGCGCCCTGAGCCCGCAGTCGCTCAAAGGCTCGCCAGTCACCATTCATTTGTATGTCGAGGATGTCGACGCCACCGTGCAACAGGCCGTCGCCGCCGGTGCCGAGATCACCCTGCCGATCACCGATATGTTCTGGGGCGATCGCTACGGCCAGCTCGAGGATCCTTTCGGCCACTGTTGGTCGGTTGCCACGCACATTCGCGACGCCAGCGCCGAGGAAATTCAGGCGGCCGCAGCCAAGGGCTGCAGCGGCGCCGCACCGGTGATGTGAGGCGGGAGACGACGATGGCTTATTTATTGATGATTGTCGAACCGCGCGGTCAGCGCGAGGCGCGCACTGCAGCCGAGGGCCAGGCGGCGCACGACGCGATGACGCGTTTTGCGGGCGACCTTGCGGAGCGTGGCGTGTTGCGGGCGGCCGAATCCTTGCGCCCCGACAAGCACGGCGTACGCGTGCAAATCCGCGACGGCGACACGCGGCTGCATGACGGCCCCTTCACCGAAGCGCGCGAGATGGTCGGCGGCTTCTTCCTGCTCGACTGTGAGACGCGCGAGGACGCACTGGCGATCGCCGCGCAATGCCCTGCGGCGCGCTGGGCGAGCGTCGAAGTGCGCGAAGTCGCGCCGTGCAACGCGCTGTGATTCGCGAACCGGGAGAATCCACATGAGCCGACAAATCTTCGTCAACCTGCCGGTTGCCGACCTCGCGCGGTCGATCGCGTTCTTCACGCGGCTCGGCTTCACCTTCAACGAACAATTCACTGACGATTCGGCAACCTGCATGATAGTCAGCGAAAGCATCTTCGTGATGTTGCTGACCCGTGAGCGCTTCCAGACGTTCACCCCGAAACCCGTGAGCGACGCCACGCAGAGCACCGAAGTGCTGGTCTGC
>CBDULG010000170.1:0-6917 GCA_965367985.1 uncultured Rhodocyclaceae bacterium | reverse complement strand
CGATACACTGCCAGTTGCGTGGCGTTCGCGATGGACGCTTGTGCAAGTACCGATCGGCATCAGCATGAAAGCCGATGCCCTTATGTAAGACGCTGGAACAGCGGACGAGCCGCGCCCGTCGCGAGCGATCCCGCTACGTTATGCGCCAACCGCTATTCGGAGTTTCAATCCATGTTCGGTTTGTTCAAGTCACCCTGCTATCGCGATCCGCAACTCGGAGAGCTGGTGCGCAAGCGTGGTCATTGGCGGGGCTCGCTGGTGCTCGCAGGCGGCGAAAGCGTTCCTCTGCTGCTCGCTGGCAGCCGGACGGAACCCGATGAACAGGCGGTCGCTGTGGCGCGAGCGTTGCCGACGCAAATTGCTTCGTGGCGTGCGACGATCGGGGAGGCGCTGTTCGAGCACTATGGCCCGTATGGCGAAGATGCTGCCGCCGGCGAGGATCCCGAACCAAACCACGATATCCCCAGTATTTCAGCGCCAAGCAAAGTCTGGCCCCACGTCTCGTTGGCGTTTGTTTCTGTTGTTCCTATCGATGGTGCGCTGGTCACTGAACTCGGCTATACCACAGCATGGGATGACGAGCACACGCTTGGGCTCCGGTTTCAGTCAGGCAAGTTCATCGAACTATGTGGCAGTGTGTTGGCGCCGTGAAGACGGCGACCACGCTTTCGGACGCGGCATACCGCAAGCTTTTGGCGGCGAGATCAGCGTTCATCATCATTTCGAATCGGGAGCCTTCGGATGAAAACGCGTTTCCAGCTTGCCACGCCTTTGCTTGCCCTCTTGCTCGTGGCGACCGGCGCCTGGGCCCAGACGACCGCCAAGTCGACCGAGCAGCTCGGGCGGGTATCGTTCGCCAATTCGTGTTCCGCGGACGCGCAAACAACCCTGGAGCGCGCAGTCGCCTTGCTGCACTCGTTCTGGTGGACGAAAGGGGAGAGCGCGTTTCGCGCGGTGCTTGCGCGCGACCCGGATTGCGCCATCGCCACTTGGGGCATCGCGACCACGCTCATCGGAAATCCTTTTGCCGGCGGCGCGACTCCGGCGCAAGCGCAGCAGGCTGAAGAGGCAATCGCGCGAGGGCGCGCGATCGGTGCGAAGACCGAGCGCGAGCGTTTCTTCATCGAGGCAGTGGCGGCGTATTACGACGACTTTGCCGATCGGCCGCACGGTGCACGCATCAAGTCGCTTTCGAACGCCTTCGCGGCCGTCGCTTCACGCTTCCCGGAGGACGACGAGGCGCAGATCTTCTCGGCGCTCTATCTGACGGCCACACAGTCGCAGGCCGACAAGACCTTGTCGTCCGCGCTACAGGCCGCGGACGTTCTCGAGGCGCAGTTCGAGAAACACCCGAACCATCCCGGCGTGGCGCATTACCTCATCCACAGCTACGACTATCCGCCGATCGCGGCGCAAGGACTGACCGCAGCGCGGCGCTACGCGGAGATCGCGCCCTCGGCGCCGCACGCCCTTCACATGCCCTCGCACGTCTTCACGCGCGTCGGTGCCTGGCAGGATTCGGTCGCCAGCAATCAGCGCTCTGCGAGCACCGCCAAGGCGGAGAAGGAGTTCGTCGACCAGATACACGCCATGGACTATCTGGCGTATGCCTATCTGCAACTCGCCCGCGACACCGATGCGAAGCGCGTGGTCGAAGAAGCACCGAGCGTGCCGGCGACTGAAATGTCTCGCGCTACGCCGTACGCGCTCTCAGCGATTCCAGCGCGCTACGCGATCGAGCGCGGCGCGTGGGCCGAGGCTGCGCAGCTTCAACCACCGCCGACGCGCTTCCCGTTCACCAGCGCGCTGACGCATTTTGCGCGTGCAATCGGTGCGGCGCGCAGCGGCGATGCGGCCGCCGCCGAGAGTGACGCACAGGCGCTTGGGGTTATTGTCGATGTGCTGAAATCCAGCAAGGATGAATACTGGGCGACCGAAGTGGAGGTGCAGCGTTTAGGCGCTGCCGCGTGGGCCGCGTTTTCGTCGGATAAACGCGAAGAAGCGCTCGATCTCATGCGTGCCGCCGCCGAACTCGAGGACAGGAGCGAGAAAAACGCGGTCAGCCCGGGCCGCCTCGTGCCCGCCCACGAGCTACTCGGCGACATGCTGCTCGAAAGCGGCAATTCCGCCGCGGCGCTTGCGGAATACGAGCGCGCGCAGGTGCGCGACCCGAACCGCTTCAGGAGTCTCTATGGCGCGGGGCAGGCGGCGGCGCAGTCCGGCAACCGCGACAAGGCACGCGACTATTTCTCCAGACTGGTCGACATGGCGGGTTCCGGCGACCTTCGTCCTGAAATCGAGCAGGCGCGGCGATATCTCGCGAACTAGGATTTCGGACTACGCCAATGACGCGAACACGTTGCAACGCCGCGGTTCGCTCGCTCGTTTTTTCGCCGCCGCCTTGTCAAACACGCGTGAGCTTGTAGGTATATTCTGTATCCAGAATCGAGAGCAATTTCCGTACGAAGGACGCTATGAAAACGGTAAAGGCACTTGACGCGACTGCGCTGTTCACCCGGTGCACATTTGACGAATTTCCGTTCGAAACGACCGCGGACCTCGACGAGGTCGAGCTCGTCGCCGGTCAGGCGCGTGCGCTGAATTCGGTGCGTTTCGGCGTCGGCGTGCGCGGCGACGGTTTTAATGTGTTTGCGTTGGGGCCGTCCGGGCTGGGAAAATTCGTCGTCATCAACCACATCCTGGCGCAGCACGCTGCCAAGCGGCCGCCGCCGCCGGATTGGTGCTACATCAATAATTTCGAGCACGCGCACAAGCCCAAGGCGCTTAAGCTGCCGGCCGGTCGGGCGGTCGATTTGCAGCACGGGATGGAGCGGGTGATCGACGAATTGCGCAGTGCCATTCCGGCCGCGTTCGAGAGCGAGGACTATCAGTCCCGCATTGCCGAAGTCGAAGAAGAACTCAAGGAAAAGCAGGGCAGCGCGATTGGCGCATTGCAGGAGCGTGCGAAAGAGCAGGGCATCAAGCTCTTTCACACGCCGTCCGGTTTTGCGATGGCGCCGGTGAAGGATGACGATGAAGTCGTCTCGCCGCAGGAATACGAAAAACTCCCAGATGAGGAAAAAGAGCGGGTTCAGAAGGTGGTTGCCGATTTGCAGGAAGACTTGCAGAGCGCGCTGCGCCAATTGCCGGGCTGGCACAAGGAAGCGCGTGAGAAGGTGCGCGCGCTGAATCAGGAAATCGCCAGTTACGCGGTGGGCGTGTCGATCGATCCGCTGAAGGCGAAATTCCCGGATCTGCCCGCGGTGCTCAGTTATCTCGACGCCGTGCAGCGGGATGTCATCGAGCATATCGATGATTTTCGTCCGCAGACCGACGCGCCCAAGCTGCCGTTTGCCCAGTTGGGCGCGGCCGAGCCGTTCCGCCGTTACGAGGTCAATGTACTGGTCGCGCATGACGAAACGCAGTCGGCGCCGGTGGTCTTCGAGGAACTGCCGACCCACGGCAACCTGATTGGGCGCGCCGAGCACCAGGCGCACATGGGCACCTTGACCACCGACTTCACGCTGATCAAGGCCGGCGCGCTGCATCGCGCAAACGGCGGCTACCTGGTGCTCGATGCGCGCCAGTTGCTGATGCAGCCATTTGCTTACGATGGCTTGAAGCGCGCGCTGCATTCGGGGGAGATCCGCATCGAATCGCTGGAGCGCATGCTCAGCACGATCAGCACCGTTTCGCTCGAACCCGAAGCCATTCCGCTGGATGTGAAGATCGTGCTTTCGGGCGAGCGCCTGCTCTACTACATGCTGTATGAGCACGATCCTGAATTTCGCGATCTGTTCAAGGTGGCGGCGGATTTCGAGGAGACCGTCGAGCGCAACGACGAAAGCAACGCCTTGTTTGCACGCCTTGTCGGCAGCCTTGCGAAACGCAAGGATTTGCGCGCGCTGGATCGGGGCGCGGTGGCGCGCGTCATCGAGCACGGCTCGCGGCTGGCGGGGGACGCCGAAAAACTGTCAACTCACCTGCGCAGCATCGGTGACCTGCTGCGCGAGGCTGATTACTGGGCTGGCGAGGCCAATCGCGACGTCATTGCCGCCGAGCACGTGCAGCGCGCGATCGACGAACAGACGCGCCGCAGCGACCGGATCCGCGAACGTGTCCATGAAAATATCATTCGTGGCACGGTGATGATCGACACCCAGGGCGAGGCGGTCGGGCAAATCAACGGGCTGTCGGTGCTGCAGATCGGCGGCTTCATGTTCGGCCAGCCTTCGCGCATTACCGCCACGGTGCGTTTGGGTGCGGGCAAGGTCGTCGATATCGAGCGCGAGACCGACCTGGGCGGACCGCTGCATTCGAAAGGCGTGTTGATTCTCGGCAGCTTCCTGGGGGCGCGCTACGCCAACGACACGCCGTTGTCGATCGCTGCGAGCCTGGTGTTTGAACAGTCTTACGGCGGCGTCGATGGCGACAGCGCCTCACTGGCCGAATTGTGCGCTCTGCTGTCGGCCTTGTCCGGGCTGCCGATCAAGCAAGGTTTTGCCGTCACGGGATCGGTCAATCAGCACGGTCAGGTGCAGGCAATCGGCGGCGTAAATGAGAAAATCGAAGGCTTCTTCGACATTTGCAGCGCTGGACAACTGACGGGGGAGCAGGGCGTGCTGATCCCCGCTTCGAATGCCAAGCACCTGATGCTGCGGCATGATGTGGTCGCCGCGGCCGCCGATGGCCGGTTCCGCGTGTTCGCGCTGCACACCGTCGATGAAGCGATTGCCTTGCTCACCGGCGTCGACGCGGGCGAGCGCGGCGCGGATGGCAAATACCCCGAAGAGAGCGTAAACGGCCGTGTCGAACGGCGCCTGATCGAGTTGTCCAGGGCGCGCGCCAACTTTGCCAAACTCGGCGAGGAGCAGAAGGGCGGTGGCACGAATGAATGAAGCGCGCGGTCAACACGCATTTCGCCGCGTGCTCGTCGTGATCGAGCCGTGCGCGCAAAGTCTGCCGCTGTTCGAGCGCGCGGCGACGCTGGCTGAACGGATGCAGGCCGAACTCGTCGCGCTTTTTGTCGAGGACGTCAATCTCATCAATCTCGCCGGCCTGCCGTTTACGAGCGAGATCGATTTTCGGTCGGGCCAAGTGCGTGCACTCGACAGCATGCGTATGTCGCGCGCCCTGCGCGGTCAGGCCGAGCAGACGCGCCGTGCCCTGGCCCGTGTTGGTTTGCAGCGGCAGATACGCACCAGCCTGAGGATCGTGCGCGGGCATTTCATGACGGAGGCCATATCGGCATCTTCCGACATGGACATCTGCTTTATCTTGCGCTCGGGTGGCTCGCGGCTCAGCGGGGCAGAGGCCGCCAGCATGATCGCCGGCCGCCGTATCGACGCCCATCGCCCCATCTGGGTGCTCTATGACGGATCGCCCGCTGCGGTGCGTGCGCTGACGCTGGCAAAGCAGCTCACTGCACCGGAAGAAGACGATCTCGTCGTCGTCTTGCCTGCCGGCGCTGCGCCAATGCTGCAAAGCCTCCGCGACGGGGTGCTGGAAGCGCTGGGCGCGCACGGCACGGGCACGCGCTTTCGTCGCCTTGCGGGCGACAGTCTTTCCGGGCTGCGCGAGGCAATCCACCAGGAAGGCGGCAGCATGCTGCTCATCGACCGCAGTAACGCCCTCATCGCAAATCGCGACGGCCAGCGTGTCCTTGAGACCATCGATTGTCCGGTGGTGCTGGTTTCGTAGCGCGTTTTTGGCTGTAGGCGCGTCGCTTCTCTGCCCTGGACCGGCAGGCGACGTCGAAAGGGTACTTCTTGGGGTTTGTCGCCAAGCCGGTCTATATTGGTTGAAGTCCGCGCGCACTTGGTCAGCGCGCGGCGACACATGGGGAGAACCAAAAATGAGAAACCTCCGTTTCATGTTGTTCGGCTTCACCCGTACTGTCTCGATTTCCCTTGTCTTAATTCTTGTTGGCTTCACGGCCGGCCCTGCGCGCAGCGGCCCGACGGATCTGGGCTTGCCGGGCGTCGGTGGCGGTGTCGTCACTGCGACGGAAACGCTGGCCGCTCAGGCGGGCGCGGAAATGCTGCGCAAGGGCGGCAATGCCATCGACGCGGCGGCGGCGGTGCAGTTCGCGCTCAACGTCGTCGAACCGCAGTCGTCGGGTATCGGCGGTGGCGGCTTCATGATGGTGTACTTGGCGCGCGAGCGAAAAGTGGTCGTGCTGGACTCTCGTGAAACCGCGCCGGCGGCAGCGACACCGGACATGTTCGTGAGCCAGTCGTCATTCGGCACGCGATCGACCAGTGGGTACGCGGTCGGCGTACCAGGTACGCCGCTGGGCGTGGCGACGGCCTTGAAGAAGTGGGGCACGATGAGCCTCGCGGAAACGCTGGCGCCAGCCATCGACCTTGCCGAAAACGGCTTTCGCGTCAGTTCGCGGCTGGCCGAGGCCGTATTGAGTGACCGCCTTGCCAACGAGCCTGGCGACCCGGCGTACGAAGAAGCGCGTAATGTCTTCGTGCCCGGCGGTACCCCACTGCAGGCGGGTGATCTGCTGGTACAGCCCGACCTGGCGAAAACCTTCAAGCTGATGGCGAATCAAGGGGTCAGCGCGTTTTACACGGGCGACGTCGCGCGGGCGATTATCGAGACTCAGCGCAATACGCGCGCCGGCAATCCTGATGGCGTCGGGCGTATGGAACTGGCGGATCTGTTGCATTACAAGGTTGCGTTTCGCGAACCGGTCGAGGACGACTACCGTGGTTTTCGCATCGTCGGCATGCCGCCGCCGTCATCCGGTGGCCTGACCTCGATCGGCATCCTCAAACTCGTCGAGCGCTTCCCGATTGGCGACGAGTCGCAAGGCTTCGGCTTCGGCAGCACCCGCACGATCAATGTGATGATCGAAGCGATGCGCATCGCCTTTGCCGATCGCGCGGTGTGGATCGGCGATGAGGACT
>CBDULG010000169.1:0-6941 GCA_965367985.1 uncultured Rhodocyclaceae bacterium | reverse complement strand
TGGAACATCGACTTTCCGCACCTGATGCTGCGCGCCAAGGCCGTGGCGCGGCAGAAAAACGGTCCAAAGCTGCGCGACACCATCCTCTCATCGACCGACAAGACCGGAATGTTTGCGGGCATTCCGGTCGTCACCCAGGTGGTCAATGCGGTCAATCGGACCCGGCCGATGCGCAAGGTCATGGAATCGACGCTGGGCGTCGACGCAAAGGCCTGGCTACCGGAGTTCGCCGCCCGCAAGTTCCGCTCCGCCGCCGGCAAGGCATCGGCCAGCGAAGTCAGGGACGGCCAGCGCACGCCTGGCAAGGTGGCGCTGTTTTCGACCTGCTTCATCAACTACAACGAGCCGGGCATCGGCCACGACCTGGTCGCCATCCTCGACCACAACGACATTCCCTGGGTACTCGCCGAAAAGGAATCGTGCTGCGGCATGCCGAAGCTCGAACAAGGGGATCTGGAAGGCGTCGAGACGCTCAAGGACAAGAACATCCCGCATCTCCTGAAACTAGCGCGCGAAGGTTACGCCATCTTGACCGGCGTGCCCTCGTGCACTTTGATGTTCAAGCAGGAATTGCCCTTGATGTTCCCGGAAGAGCCCGACGTGCTCGCCGTGCGCGACGCCATGTGGGATCCCTTCGATTATCTCGTCGGCCGCCTCAAGGATGGTCTGCTGAAGACGGATTTCAACACGCCGTTGGGCAAGGTCGCCTATCACATTCCCTGTCACGGGCGGGTGCAGGCGATCGGCCACAAGACCGAAGAGTTGCTCAAGAAAATCCCCGGCTGCGAGGTGGACACCACGGAACGCTGCTCGGGCCACGCCGGCACCTTCGGCGTGAAGAAAGAATTCCACGGCATGGCGATGAAGATTGGCCGGCCGGTATTTCGCAAAATGGCAGGTTTCGAGCCCGATTTCATCAGTTCGGACTGCCCGCTGGGCGGCCATCACATCGCCCAGGGCATCGATGAGAACCACCACATCACACCCAACCTCGCCCACCCGATCTCTCTGGTGCGGCGGGCCTATGGCATTTGAACCTGGAAACGGCAGTCGACCGCTTATCGTACTTGGCAACTGAATATGGAAATTGGCTACTTCGCCCTCGACAGCGATCATCGCGTGGGCTTGCGCCCGAGTGCGCAGCTGGCGCGTAAATCGGCTAATTCCAGGTTGAACAGGAGAGCATATCAATGAGCCATCTGACCCGCGACGCCCTGTGGTCGCTCGAAGAGTACGCGGAGCGGCGCCCTCAGTTCCGCGCTCAGGTGCTGCGGCACAAGCGCCGGCGCACGGTTCATCTGGGAAACAACGTAACGCTGCTGTTCGAGGACGAAACGACGATTCGCTATCAGATTCAGGAAATGCTGCGAATCGAGCGCACCTTCGAATCGGCTGGCATCCAGGACGAACTCGACGCCTACAATCCACTCATTCCGGACGGCAGCAACCTCAAGGCGACGATGTTGATCGAATATCCGGACGAACATGAACGCGCACAGCGCCTGCGCCACCTCAAGGGCATCGAGCGCAAGACCTGGGTGCGCGTGGACGACTTCGACAAGGTGTTCGCGATCGCCGACGAAGACCTCGAGCGCGAGAACGAAACCAAGACGTCATCGGTCCATTTTCTGCGCTTCGAGTTGACGGGCGAAATGCGCGAGGCGCTCAAGTCCGGCGCCGCGCTTGGCATGGGTATCGACCATCCCGAATACACCTTCACGCTGGAGGAAGTGGCCCCGGAGACACAGGCCTCACTGGCCGTCGATGTCGACTGATCGGCTTCCTTTTCCCACCTGAAAAAAAGCAGGGGGCGCCATGGGCGCCCCCTGCTTCCATCACCCGCGCGTGCGCCCCTATTTGTCCGGCGGCGCACTTTGCCGGAAGGCGTCCATCAAGGCCGCGTTCGGGTCTTCCGCCTCACTGCTGCCGGGCGCCCCGTCCGACGGCGCCTCCATGCCCGGGAACACCGGCGGCGCACCATATTCATCCCCCTGGTCGATATTCAGCTCGATCGTATCGAGATCGATCTTGACCGTTTCGTCGAGTCCGCCGGTCACCAATTGCGGGAAGATCAGGATCGTAGCCAACGCAAACAGCTGGATCGCAATGAACGGAATCACCCCGCGGTAGATCTGCGTCGTCTTGATGCCTTCAATGCGTTTCCCGGTTTGCGTGTCGTCATACGACGATACCGGCGCCACGCTGCGTAAATAGAACAGTGCGAAGCCGAAAGGTGGCGTCAGGAACGAGGTTTGCATGTTCATGCCGATGAGCACCAGGAACCACACCATGTCGATGCCGAGCTTCTCGGCCACTGGCGCGAACAGCGGCAGCAGAATGAACGCAATCTCGAAAAAGTCGATGAAGAACCCGAGCACGAACACCAGCAGGCTGACCACCACCAGGAAGCCCCATTGCCCGCCGGGCACCAGGCTGAACAGATGCTCTACCCACAGATCACCGTTCACCGCACGGAAGGTGAGCGCGAAAATGGTCGAGCCGATCAGGATGAACATGACGAAGGTGGACAGATGCGCGGTCGTCTCGAGCGCACCCTTGACCACCCCGAACGTCAGGCGCCGGCGCAGGATCGCCAGTATCAGCGCACCGACCGCCCCCATCGCGCCACCTTCAGTTGGCGTCGCAAGACCGATAAAGATCGTGCCGAGCACGAGAAAGATCAGCACCACGGGCGGCACCATCGAGATCAGCACATGCTTGACGAGGTCTGCCCCGCGCATCGTGCGCGCCTCCAGCGGCAGGGCTGGAACCGCGCTCGGGCGGATATAGGAAAGCACGAAGACGTAAAGCACCAGCATGCCCACCAGCATCAGGGATGGGATGATCGCCCCCTTGTACGCATCGCCCACCGACACGCCAAGCACGTCGGCGAGCACGATCAGCACCAGCGACGGCGGAATGATCTGCGCCAGCGTACCGGAGGCGCATATCACGCCAGACGACACTTCGCGCGAAAAGCCGTAGCGCATCATCACTGGCAATGAAATCAGGCCCATCGAGATGACCGACGCGGCAACGACGCCGGTGGTCGCCGCGAGCAGCGCACCGACGATGATCACCGCGTAGGCCACGCCGCCGCGAATCGGGCCGAACAATTGCCCCGCCGATTCGAGCAGATCCTCGGCCATCCCGCTGCGTTCCAGGATAATGCCCATGAAGGTGAAGAAGGGAATCGCCAACAGCGTGTCATTGGACATGATGCCCAGCACGCGTTCGGGCAGCGCCTGCAGCAGCGCCGGCGTCAGCAGGCCCAACTCAATGCCGACGAAGCCGAAAAACAAGCCGTTGGCGGCAAGCGCGAAAGCCACCGGGAAGCCGCTGAGCAGAAAGAGGATCAGCGTGCCGAACATCAGGGGCGCCATGTTTTCGATCAGGAAGGCAGTCATTTGGCAGGCTCCGCATCATTTGCGGGCGTCGCGACGCCGTGGCTCTCGGTTTTTTCCAGCGGATCCGGCCCGTGTCCCGTGATGAAAGCCACCCGCTTGATCAACTCTGACAATCCCTGCAAGGCGAGCAGGCCGAAGCCGACCGGTATGATCAATCGCACGGGCCAGCGGATGAGGCCGCCCGCGTTGGACGATTGCTCCATATTGACGTAGGAATCGACGAAGCCCGGCCATGACATCCACGCGATCATCACCGCCACCGGGATGAGGAAGACGACGATGCCCACCGCGTCGACCCAGTTGCGCCCCTTGGCCGACATGCGGTTCGATATCAGGTCGATCCGCACGTGCTGATTCTTCAAGAATGTGTAGCCGGCGCACCCGATGAAGACCGCCGAATACAGATACCACTGCACTTCGAGCATGGCATTCGAACTCAGGCTGAAGCCGTAGCGGCTGAACGCGTTGCCCGCGCTGATCACCGTAGCGGCGAGCAGCAGCCAGATGGTGTAGCGTCCCACATGGTCGGTGATCCAGTCGATCACCGCAGAGAGTTTCAGCAATGAAGTCACCCGGTACACTCCTCTATATGTTTTGTTTTCACCGCGCCGGCCTCGCCGCGCACAGCCCCGGCACAATTCTCCTCGCGCAATTATCGACACTATGCACGCACAGGGCCAATCAGGGGAAACGCGTAAACGTCTTTGCACCGATTGACCAAGGGGGATCAAATTGCTAAAACGCGCTCGATTCTGCGTCGTGCGCCATGGCGAGACCGACTGGAACGTCGCCCGCAGGCTTCAGGGTCACACCGACATTGCGCTCAATGCCGCGGGCCGACTGCAGGCGCAGGCAACCGCCAGACAACTCGCCGATCACAACTTCGACGCAGTCTACAGCAGCGATCTGGCGCGCGCGGCGCACACCGCGCAGCACATCTGCGCTGCGTCGAAGCGTCCGGTGACCCTGCGCGACGATCTGCGCGAGCGCCATTTTGGTGCGCTGCAAGGACTCACCCGCGACGAAGCACGCAAAAACTTTCCGCAGATCATCGCCGGCATCGAAGCGCGTGATCCCGACTTCGTTCCTGACGGAGGGGAAAGCCTTGCGGTATTCGCGCAGCGTGTCGGCACGGCGTTCGCGGCGATGGCCACCGCGCATCGCGGCCAAAATGTACTGGTGGTCACCCACGGTGGCGTACTCGACATACTTTACCGGCTCGCCACCGATCGGCCGCTCGTGACGCCACGCGATTTTGCGATCCCCAATGCCGCGATCAACTGGCTGGTCCACGACGGCCTGCGCTGGGCCGTGGAGCACTGGGCCCTAAAAGACCATTTGACGGTCGCGCGCGACGAGCTGCCAAACACCTAATTTCCCGCTAAGACAAAGGCATTGACGCCCGCGCGCCATGCTAGACTTCGGATTTCTCCAGCCTCGCTGAAACACCATGTTCTCCAGAAAGAAAACACTCGCAACAACCGATGCCGAACTGTGGAAAGCCATCCAGGCCGAAGATCGCCGTCAGGAAGCGCACATCGAGTTGATCGCCTCCGAAAACTACGTCAGCTTCGCGGTCATGGAGGCACAAGGTTCGCAACTGACCAACAAGTACGCTGAGGGCTATCCCGGCAAGCGTTATTACGGTGGCTGCGAGCATGTCGACGTCGCCGAGCAACTGGCCATCGATCGGGCAAAAAAACTCTTCCGCGCCGAGGCGGCCAACGTGCAGCCGCATTCAGGCGCACAGGCCAATGAAGCGGTGTTCCTCGCCTTTCTCAATCCCGGCGACACCATCATGGGCATGAGCCTGGCCGAAGGCGGCCACCTCACCCACGGCATGGCGCTCAACATGAGCGGCAAGTGGTTCAACGTTGTCTCGTACGGTCTCGATGCCAAGGAAGCGATCGACTACGAGGCGATGGAGCGCCTTGCCCACGAGGCCAAGCCCAAGCTCATCATCGCTGGCGCTTCGGCCTATTCGCTGCGTATCGACTTCGAACGCTTTGCCAAAGTGGCCAAGGCGGTCGGCGCCATCCTGATGGTCGACATGGCGCATTACGCCGGACTGATCGCCGCGGGCTTCTATCCTAACCCGGTGCCGCACGCCGATGTGGTCACCACCACCACGCACAAGACGCTGCGCGGCCCGCGTGGTGGCCTCATCCTCATGAAAGAGCAGCACGCCAAGGCGATCAATTCGGCCATCTTCCCGGGCCTGCAGGGCGGTCCGCTGATGCATGTCATCGCCGCCAAGGCCGCAGCCTTCAAGGAGGCCATGGCGCCGGACTTCAAAAACTATCAGGAACAGGTGATCGCCAACGCCCGCGTCATGGCGCGTGTGCTCGACAAGGAACGCGGCCTGCGAGTCGTCTCGGGCGGCACGCAGAGCCATGTATTTCTCGTCGACCTGCGCAGCAAGTCGATCACCGGCAAGGCGGCCGAAGCGGCGCTGGGCCTGGCGCATATCACCGTCAACAAGAATGCGATTCCCAACGATCCCGAAAAACCCTTCGTCACGTCGGGCATCCGCATCGGCTCGCCTGCAATGACGACGCGCGGCTTCACCGAGATCGAGGCCGAACGTGTTGCCCATCTGGTCGCGGACGTGCTCGACGCACCCGACGACACAGATACGCTCGACCGGGTGCGACACAATGTGGCGGAGTTGTGCGCCAAGTTTCCCGTCTATGGCGACTGACCGGCACCCTAACCCCGCCGCGTCGATTTACGACGACGATCGATGAAATGTCCATTTTGCGGTGACCCGTCCACGCAAGTCACCGACACGCGCGAAAACGAGGATGGCGACATCGTTCGGCGTCGCCGACGCTGCCTCAAGTGCGACAAGCGTTTCACCACCTACGAGCGCATCGATCTGAAGATGCCGCACGTGGTCAAGTCCGACGGACGTCGCGCTGAGTTCGATCGCGCCAAACTGCTAGCCAGCATGACGCTCGCGCTGCGCAAACGACCCGTGGCCTTTGAAGAGATCGAGGCCGCGGCAGCGCGCATCGAAGGCAAACTGCTCGCCATGGGCGAGCGCGAGTTGCCGAGCAAGACGATCGGCGAACTGGTGATGCGCGAATTGAAGAAGCTCGACAAGGTCGCCTATGTGCGCTTCGCTTCGGTGTATCGCAACTTCGAAGACGTCGACGCCTTTTCTGCGGCGATCCGCGAGGTTTCGCGCTCGCGTGGGCGCGCTAAATCGGGGTAAAGCGTGCCGTTCAGCGCCACGGACTACCGCCACATGGCCACGGCGCTGCAACTGGCCGAACGCGGCCTCACCACGACCACGCCCAATCCGCGCGTCGGTTGTGTGATTGCCCATGGCGCCCAGGTCGTCGGTGAAGGCTGGCATGAAAAAGCCGGGGAAGCGCACGCCGAAACACGCGCGCTCGCCGTAGCAGGGAATAAAGCCCATGCCGCCACGGCCTACGTGACGCTTGAGCCCTGCGCCCACCACGGCCGCACGCCACCATGCGTCGACGCGCTGATTGCAGCGGGCGTGCGCGAGGTTGTCGTCGCCATGCA
>CBDULG010000168.1:0-6970 GCA_965367985.1 uncultured Rhodocyclaceae bacterium | reverse complement strand
GAACATGCCAAGCGTGTACCGCGTAGGTTGGGCAGACGCAGGAAGCCCAACAATCAACATCGCCAATCCGTTGGCTTCGCTGCACTCAGCCCGCCCGACGCTCGCCGCATTCGCGCGTCGACCCCGTCGATATGCGGGCGCAAGTCTGCAAGACCCGCGCCATCCTGATCGTCGTCCGCGCCTGCAACTACCTGCCCGAGAAACCGTGCGGTTTCCTCAGCTCAAAGGCCTGCCAAGATTTCGCAGCGCCAGAACGCCATCAATCGCGCCGATGCGCTCCAAGAGTTCGGCGCTCGGCTCGCCATTGACGTCGACGATCGTGTAAGCGAGATCGCCAATCGACTTGTTGAGCATGTCTTCGATATTGAGCCCGGCGTCGGCGAGGCACGTCGAAATTCGGCCGACCATATTGGGCACGTTGGCATTCGCGACAGTGATCCGCCACGCATCAAGGCGCGGCAATCGCGCTTCGGGGAAATTCACCGCAGAGCGCACGTTGCCGTTCTCGAGATAGTCCTTGATGTTCTCGGCGACCATGATCGCGCAATTCTCCTCGGCCTCACCGGTCGACGCGCCGAGATGCGGCAGCGCGATCACCCTCGGATGGGCGATCAGTTCCGGGGTGGGGAAATCCGTGACGTAGGCGTGCAACTTGCCTTTGTCCAGCGCCGCGATTGCCGCGGCATCGTCCACCACGCCTTCGCGGGCCAAGTTGATCAACACCGCACCGTCGTTCATCAGGGCAATGCGATCGGCATTGGCGAGCTTGCGTGTCGCGTCGATCAAGGGCACATGACAGGTGACGAAGTCCGCGTGCTGGAACAATTCGTCCAGCGTATCTTCCTTCGCCACGCCGGGCGACAATTGCCACGCATTGCGTACGGTGATCGCAGGATCGTAGCCGACCACCTTCATGCCGAGATCCAAGGCTGCATTGGCGACTTCCACGCCGACCGCCCCCAGTCCGACGACGCCGAGGGTTTTGCCAGGCAATTCGAATCCGACGAACTGCTTCTTGCCGGCCTCGACCGCCTTCTTCAGCTCGTTGCCGGTCTCCTTCAGCGTCTTCACGTACTCCCGTGCATCACACAGGTTTCGCGCACCGAGCAACATACTCGCAATGGCCAGCTCCTTGACGGCATTGGCGTTGGCGCCGGGCGCATTGAACACGGGCACGCCGCGATGCGCGAGTTCGTCGCACGGCACATTGTTCGTTCCGGCGCCAGCACGTCCCACGGCCACCACGGTCTGCGGTATCTCCATGTCGTGCATATTGTGAGACCGCAACAGGATCGCGTCCGGGCGTGCAATCTCGGAGGCGACCTCGTAGCGCTCCCGCGGCAGCCGGTTCAGCCCGGCGACTGCGATGTTATTGAGTGTCAGTATCTTGAACATGGTCAGCCGTTCCTTTTTTCGAAATCGGCCATGAAATCGATCAGTGCATCGACGGCCTCCTCGCTTACCGCGTTGTAGATCGAGGCACGCATGCCACCGACCGAACGGTGTCCCTTCAGATTGGTCAGGCCCGCCGCCGCGGATTCCTCGAGAAACACCGCGTCGAGCGCGTCATCGGCGAGGATGAATGGAACGTTCATGCGCGAGCGGCAGTCGCGCTCGACCGGATTGGTGTAAAAACCGGATGCATCGATCGCGGCATAGAGCTTCTCCGACTTGCGCTGATTGACCGCGGCAATGGCGTCGAGGCCGCCCTGCTCCAACAGCCACTGGAACACGAGATCCGCTACATACCAGGCAAAGGTCGGCGGCGTATTCGTCATTGAGTCCGATTCTGCGTAAGACTTCCACGTCATCAAATGGGCATTATTCGGCCGCACCCGGTCGAGCAGGTCGTTGCGCACGATGACCACCGTGATGCCCGCGGGCCCGATGTTCTTCTGCGCGCCGGCATAAATGACGCCGTAGGCATTGACGTCGATCGGCCGCGAGAGAATGTTGCTCGACATGTCGGCGACGATCGGCACATCCCCGCCCGGCACATAATTAAATTCCACGCCGGCGATCGTCTCGTTCGGCGTAATGTGCAGATAGGCGGCATCCTTCGAGCGCTGCCACGTTGCTTCGTCCGGGATATAGGTGAATTTCCGGTCCGATGCGTCCGCGGCGATGTTCACGTTGCAGAACTTCTTTGCCTCACCGGCAGCGTTTTTGCCCCAGCTTCCGGTAAGTACGTAATCGACCGTGTCGCCCGGCGCCGTCAGATTGAGCGGAACCATCGACATCTGGAGCGTGGCGCCACCCTGGGTGAATAGCACGCTGTAGTCGTCGGGCACCTTCAGGAGCGCACGCAGATTTGCCTCGGCACGGGCCGCCATCGCGACGAACTCCTTGCCGCGGTGACTGACCTCCATGACCGACATACCCAAACCGAGCCAGTCGGGGATGTCGTTGCGAATGGTCTCGAGCACTTCAAGCGGCAGTGCGGCCGGGCCGGCACTGAAATTATAGACGCGCGACATGACGCAGGGATTCCTTGCAGTTATGAATGATCGGCAACAGGTGCCAGGATGCGTATTTTACGATGCGCTGCACGCATTGCGTTCCCGGCATTCGCAATTGTCCGTCGTCTACTTCGATAGATTCAACCTGGGCACGGCAGTTGGACCCGTCCCGAATCTGCGGCGATCGGGCCATCCGACACCTATCGGCAGCCTCCACATGCTCAGCGTTCAAGCATCTGGTTCAAGCGGATCGAGGACCGGCCAGCGCGCGCTTTGCGCGGCCTGGCGCAGCGCATCGTCCGGGTCGACCGCCACGGGATCGGCGACACGGCGCAGCAGGGGCAGATCGAGCCGCGAGTCGCCATAGGCGGTAGCAGCGCTCAGGCGCAGACGGTGAGCGCGGCAGAAGTTGTCTGCCAGCGCGGGTTTGTCCTGTGCCATCGGATGCACAGGCGGCGGAAAGGCGCTGAAGACGTTTCCGCGCACTGCCGGGCGGGTCGCGATGACCGCATCGAAGCCCAGCGCCGCGCCGAGCGGGTCGGCGATAAAATACGGGCTCCCGGTGAGCAGTAGCGTGACGTCCGCCGCGCGCTGATGTGCGCGAAGGCGCGCGAGAACCGCGGGCGAAACATCGGGCAATAGCTGCTCATGCACGAACCGGCGGCCGAGCGACTCGATTTCGTCGACTGGCAGACCCGACAGATAGGCTTTGTTCTTGCGCGCCACGTCACGGCCGTAGCGCGGCAGCCAGAGTACGAAAAAGAGGCCGAAGAGCGCAGCGCGCCGCGCGTCGATAAGCTCGCGGCGCCACAGTTCACGAAAAAAACGGCGTTCGCTCGACGGTAGGGGAATCAGCGTGCCGTCGAGATCGAAGATGGCGGCCCGGCGGCCGGTCTCAGACATTGGCCACCCGCTGCTGCTGCAAGAACTCGACGAGCACCGGCAATCCACGCACCAGGCAGATCGCGACGGCGAGGTAGACGAGCCCGAGCCCGATGCCGCTCATCAACGCGCCCCACTCCGCCCACAGGCCCGGTGCGAGCGCCGGCAGCGGCAGCAGGAGCATCCACCAGCAGAAGGCGACCGCCTTCAGTACCGCGTAGAAAATGCGCATGAAGCGCCCCGCCACGAGCCACTTCCCCAGCGCGGTCTGCATCATCGCGAAAGGTTCACTGCGTGAGGATTCGGCGGTGCTTGCGCGAATCGCGTCCACGAGGATGCCGCGCGCGACAAAGACTAACGGCACCCACAACGGGATCAAGCGCAGATAGGCCAGCGCGATCCACAAGGTGAGTTCGACGATGCGGTCCGCAGCGATGTCGAACAAGGCGCCGAAGAGACTCGTCTGGTTGTATTTGCGCGCGACATAGCCGTCGAGGCCGTCGCTTGCGAACATCGCGATCAGCAGCGGCACGTTCGCCAACTGCCACGCCGGTGATGCGAAACATGCGACAAGCACGACGAGCCACAGCAGCAACAGGCGGCTGAGGGTAATCAGATTTGCCATTACGGGCAGACTCCAGAGGGTCGGTTCCGCGAAATTCGATAAGAGTCGCACGGCACATGCATGGTTCAAGGATTTGCAACACCTGGTGACAATATCGAGCCGTATGGAGCGATGCGGGTACGACATGGCGCGCTTTGGACCTGGCGCAACAGGGCGCTCGACGGCAACAAGCGTTGTACGCACTCGGAACCACCGACTTGCCCCTCCGATGTCGCTGCCACGATCCGCTATCGCCCACTTTCGCGCCAGTGCATCGGCGCGACGCCCACCAGTTTCTTGAAGGCCCGGCTGAAAGCGGCCTCCGATTCGTAGCCGACCGCTTCGGCGACGCGCTTGACTCTGGCATCGGGCGCCGCCAACAGCCGTGCGGCCAATTGCATGCGCCACGCGGTAAGGTACTGCATCGGCGGTTGCCCGATGTGGCGTGCGAAGCGCTCGGCCAGCACCGAGCGTGAGGCACCGGCCCGAGACGCCAGGCTCTCGAGCGTCCACGGGTGGGCGGGTTCGCGGTGCAGGCGCGCCAGCGCAAGGGCGACCAGCGGATCGCGCAAGCCGGCCAGCCAGCCGCTGTCGGATTCGGGCAGCGACACGAGGTATCGCCGTATCGTTTCGATGAACATCAGTTCGGACAGGCGCAACAGCATCTCCTGGCTGCCCGCAGTGCGCTGGCGCAGTTCGCCAGCCGCAAACGCGAGCAGGTGTTTCAGGCGGTCGTCGGGTGTCGCGCCGCCGCGCAAGAACACCACGTCGGGCAATGCTGCGAGCAGGGGATTGAAGGGACGCCGGTCACAGCCCAGAAAGCCACAGATGAACTCGGTATGCCCGGGACCACCGTGCCCGACGGTCACCACCGTGGGCAGACGACCGGCGGCCATTTCGCGGAAGAACGACACGGCTTCGGCATCGCCGTACTCTGGTGGCGCATCCGCCGGCGTCGCCAGGAAGTAGGGCGCGCCGTGCGGGACCAGCAGCACGTCGCCGGCGCTGAGCCGCTTTGGCGCTTGCCCTTTCAAGCCGGCCCAGCAACTGCCGGCGGTGACGGCGTGATACGACACGATATGCTGCGCCTGCGGCAGCACCTCCGGTGCAAACCTGCTGGCGGCGGGGGCCCAACTCATCCACGGGGTCGTCGCCTCGACCAGAAAATACAGCGCGCCGGTCAGCCGCACCGAGCGCAGCACGTCCGACAGCACATCGAGCGGTGGCTCGCCGCTCTCATCGGTGCGCGCCGCGGCGCCGCTCGCACCGGGTTCGGACGCCTGGGCAAGCCTTTCGGTAGATGAGTCATGGTGTTTGCGCTGCATCTGCTTGATGCTACTCCCGAGGGCACGTCATGTGCCAATGCGAACGAAACACGTCTGGAAAGGAGTGGATCATGCAAATCAATTCCAGAATGGCCGCAAGGGTTTCAGGAATTGCCGCCGCCGTCGTGATGCTTGCGGCCTGCGGCAGCGTCGGCAACACAGTTCGAAACGAGGGTGTGGTGCGTGCGGTGGTGAGCGCGCCGGTGGCGCCCGACGGCATGGTGGCCGGACGCACCACCGATATCGTGATCAACCTCGACGCTTCCTCGGATCCCGCCCTGTCGGGTTTTACACTGCGCAAGGGCGATCGCATCCGGGTGACGCTGCCAGCTGCCTTCAAGCAGAAGGCCGATCTTCCGCTGCTCACCATTTTCGACTGCATCGCCGCGTACCCGCAATGCGACACCGTGGTGCCGCTCAAGGGGTGGCCACAGGGTGCGCTCGGGGCGCCGGCGCCGCTGGGCTATGTGTTGAGCCGTGAAGGTGCACATACCTTTGTCGTGACCGCGACGGAGGACTTCATTGCGCGCCCGCCGGACCATCCGGGTCTCAAGCAAGTCCACCTGCTGCTGAACAGTCTGACCAACCCCCCGCCCGGCCATTACCCGATCGGCGTCGAATTGCTGACTGCCGAGGGGAAGAAGCACGGTACGGGGCGTGCCGACATTCGCGCACGCGCACGGCCCGCGATTGCCGTCACCAACGCGTTTCACGACGGATTCGCCAACGGCAATTACCAGCAGGTATCGCCCGGCGCGCGCGCGCCCCTACCCTTCGATCTATTGCTTTGGGATAGGGACGGCGCGCCGATGGACGGCGTCGAGGTCGACGGCACGCGGCTCGTTCGCGGCAACGAGCGTGTCGGCCGGGTGTCGATCGACGGACCGGCGGGGGCGACAGGACAGGACGTGTTCGCCAATGAACCGTCGGCGCTCGCCAAGGCACCGGTCACAGGCATTCCCGCGGGGCATTTACGCACTTTCTTCCGCGCAGGGTCCGCGCCGGGCGAGTACGTGGTGCGCTTTGAGCTCGACGGCGGCGACGCCGAACGCCTCGTAGTGCGCGTTCGATAAGGCCGCCCGACGCGTAGATTGCCGGAGCGGCCGTTTCAATGCTTGGCGAGTAGTGCATTCGACGCACAGGTAACCGCAAGAAAGGAGTGACTCAAATGATCAAAGCGACCCGTATCAACATTGTCGCCCTTGCATTCGCAATGGCCTTCGGCGGACTCTCCAATGCCGTCGCTCAAGAGGCTGCATCGCCCGCAAGCGCGGTGCTCGACCGCCACCTCCAGGCGTTCGGCGACAAGGATATCGACGCGATCATGGCCGACTACAGCGACGCGTCGGTGTTCATCACGCCGCAGGGCGTCCTCGAGGGCAAGGCGCAAATCCGCGGCCTGTTCGAAGGGCTGGTCAAGGAGTTCTCGGCGCCCGAGGCGAAAGTGACCGTACAACAGCGCGACGCATCGGGGCCGGTTGCGTACATCATCTGGTCGGCCGAGACACCGAGCAACAGCTACCGGTTTGCAACCGACACCATCTACGTCGAGAACGATCGCATTCGCTATCAGACATTCGCGGCACAGGTGATGGCCAAGTAGCGCCTGCGCGCTGCCACCGTGCTCTACTGATTTTCAGTGGTTGGGGCGCAGGTCTCATCGGCCTTGGGGGATTCGAAAATTGGCGATACCCTTTGGT
>CBDULG010000167.1:0-6990 GCA_965367985.1 uncultured Rhodocyclaceae bacterium | reverse complement strand
GCGATAGTCGAGTGCGCTCGCCGGCGCTGCGCTGAGCAGCCCGGCCAACACGCCGAATACAAGCGCGGCGCTGCGCAGTTTCATTGCACCGGTGCGCTCTGCGCTTCGGCAGCGGCTTGTGTCGCCTGCTGCTTGCGTGCCTGATAAAGCGCCTCGAAGTTGACCGGTGCGAGCAACACCGGCTGGAAACCGGCACGGGTGACGGCGTCCGAAACCGATTCGCGCGCGTACGGGAAAAGAATGTTCGCGCAGCCGATCATCATGATCGGCTCGATATCGCTCTCGGGTACATTGCGGATCTGGAAAATCCCTGCCTGCACCGCTTCGACGAGGAATACCGTTTTTTCTTCGTTGACCTTGGCGGTGACGGTGACATGCAGCGCCACTTCGAAGATGCCCTCGTCGATGCGCTTGCCTTCGGTATTCAACTGAACATTGACCTGCGGGTTCTCACGTTCCAGGAAAACTTTCGGCGCGTTCGGCACTTCGACCGACAGGTCACGCACGTAGAGCTTCTCGATGGTGAATACGGGCTGGGTGTTCTCTGCTTTGGGCTGTTTGGCTTGGGTGTCTTCGGTCATGGTATTGCCTTGGTTTAGGGTTTGGTTGAGTGGTGTCAGGCGGCTTCACCGGCCAGCAACGCATCGAGCCTGCCGGCGGACTCCAGCGAAAAAAGTTCATCGCAGCCGCCGACGTGGGTGTCGCCGATAAAGATTTGCGGCACGGTGCGGCGACCGGTACGCGTCATCATCTCTTCGCGGCGCGCCGGGTCGAGGTCGACGCGAATCTTGTCGATGCTGACGCCCTTGCGTACGAGCAATGCTTCGGCGCGAACGCAAAACGGACAGCCCGCGGTGGCGTACATGAGGACGCTTGGCGCCATATTCACTTCCTCTTGCGGCTTACGGGCTGGCCCGCTTGCTGCCAGGCGTTCATGCCGCCCTGCAGGCTATAGACTTTCTCGAATCCGTGTTTGCGCAGTGTGCCCGCCGCGCCCGCCGAGCGTCCGCCGACGGCACAGCAGAGGATGATCGGCGCGTTCTTGTACTTGGCAAGATCGTCGGCGCGCTTTTCAAGTGCTGCAATCGGGATGTGCTTCGCGTTGGGAATGTGTCCCTGGGCAAATTCGTTCTGGTCACGCACATCAACCACGAGGGCATCTTCGCGATTGATCATCAAGGTCGCTTGAATGGGAGAGAGGCTGTTTCCGCCGCCACGCTGACGAATCGTATCGTACAAAAACAAAGCGCCGCTGACCGCTGCCAACGCAGCCCAGTACCAGTTGTCCTGCAAGAACTCCACGAATCATTCCTTTTAAAAATCTTCGGCGCACGAGGCGCCGGTTGTCTTGCGTGCATTTCGCCGGGGGTCATGTCGCTGCCGCGGAATCGCCGCAAAACACCTCGCGCATGAGCACGATCAGCTGCAAGGTGCGGCGATCGCCGACGCGATAGTAGACCCGATTGGCGTCCTTGCGGGTAAGCAGAACGCCCTTGTCGCGCAAGATTGCCAGATGCTGGGAAATGTTGCTCTGTGACGTGCCGACCGCCTCGACGATGTCCTGCACGCACACTTCTCCGTCACCAATGACACACATGATCTTCAGGCGCAGGGGGTGTGAAATTGCCTTCAGCGCTCGCGCGGCGGTTTCGATTTGCTCGGTCTTGCCGACCAGATCCACGACTGGGTGAGTGTTCACGATCAGTGATCGATGGAATGATGATGAATAACGTAAAATACCACTTTTTACTGAAGCCAAGGCCCGGAAGGGCATTGGTGTGAGCGGCGCGCGTCGCACCTTTCCACCTCGAGCCAGCCGATGCCTTCGACGTTCGATTTTCTTTTGCTTCACCCGCCGGCGTCCCGCGTTTCGAATGCGACGACTCACCGGTCGAGTCGAACACCCTGCGGCCCGAATCGTGACGACGCGTGACAGCGGAAACGTCTGACCGCATGTCGTGGTGTCCCCGGCTATCTCGCGCTGCGTGCATCGTGGCGCTCTTGCTGGGCGCCGCAACGCTTGCCTATCCGGCGATGTCCGCAGGGGAATCGTCAGGCGCCAAAGCAGATCTGGACGCGGTCGAGTCACGTTTGCGTGCGGCCGAAGCGGCGCTGACCAAGGCCGAGAAATCCCGGGGCATTGCGGAGAAGGCGCTCGCAGCAGCGGAGAAATCGGTGTCTCGCAGCAAACGGCGCATGCGCGAGCTGGTGCAGCAGCGAAAGCAGGCGGAAAGCGAGTTGTCTGCGATTCGCACGAAGTTAAGCGAGACGCAAGCACAGATCGACCTCGGTCGCACGGCGCTTGGACTTTGGTTGCGGCGCTATTATCAGTATGGCGGTGAGCCCGGCGTGGGGCAGCTTCTGAGCGCCCGTGAGCCAAACCAGATGGCGCGCGACGCGCTGTACCTCGAGCGTATTGGCCGGCAGAAGCAGGCAATCGTTGCGCGTTTGCGCAGCGCCGAAGCCCTGCAGGCGGAGCAGGCGCGCGAGGCCCAAGCGCGCGCGGAGCAGGTGAAACAGCTCGAGGCGAACCATGCGCGGGAAACGGCAAAGCTCAAGAAGGTGCAGGCACGGCGCGCACGGATTCTTGCCCGCTTGACCACGCAAGTGAAGACCCAGCGTCAGCAGGTCAACGCGCTCCGGCGCGACGAAGCGACGCTGCGAAGCGTGATCGAGCGGATTGAACAGACCGCGACCTTGCGACGCGCGCGTTCGCGGTGGATGAATAACGACGCTTTGGTGGTGGGGGGCGACGGTGTCCGTAGCGGCCGCGGCAAAGCCTTCGGGAACCTGCGCGGCGTGCTCGACGCGCCGGTACCGGGCACGGTGACCGGGCGCTTTGGCGCCGAGCGGAGCGCGACGGGTACGCCATGGAAAGGCGTGTTCATCCGCAGCGCATCGGGCCGCGAGGTACGCGCCGTTGCCGATGGTCAGGTGGTTTACTCCGATTGGATGCGCGGCTTCGGAAACCTCGTCATCATTGACCACGGCGACAACTATTTAACCGTGTACGGAAACAATGAGGCGCTGTTCAAGTCTACTGGAGAGCGCGTTGCGGGTGGCGACGTCGTTGCTGCCGTGGGTGACAGCGGGGGAAACCCGGAATCGGGTTTATACTTCGAAATTCGCCATAATGGGCGGCCGCTCGATCCGCTGGAATGGATTCGGCTGAAATGATGTACGGGTGCCCCGGGGCGGGGCGCCCATGGAGATTACATGC
This sequence comes from uncultured Rhodocyclaceae bacterium, assembly GCA_965367985.1. Lineage (GTDB taxonomy): Bacteria > Pseudomonadota > Gammaproteobacteria > Burkholderiales > Rhodocyclaceae > Nitrogeniibacter. Next base: position 3,770 of record CBDULG010000167.1, on the reverse strand, counting down.
GTAGCAAATTGCAACAGGCGGGGATGGTATTCATCGGATTGTGTGCCGGCGTGCTCATCAGTCTGAACTTTCCGGCGAACGCCGACAAGGCGGCGGAGGCGTCCCTGCCGATGCAGGAACTGCGCGCGCTGGCCGACGTCTTCAATGCGATCAAACAAGGTTATGTCGAGCCGGTCGAGGACAAGACGCTGATCACCGAAGCGATCAGCGGCATGCTCACCGGCCTCGATCCGCATTCGGCCTATCTCGATGAAGAGGCCTTCAAGGATCTTCAAGTCGGCACGCAAGGCGAATTCGGCGGGCTCGGCATCGAAGTGGGCATGGAGGATGGCTTCGTCAAGGTCATTTCGCCAATCGAAGATACCCCGGCGTTCCGCGCCGGCGTCAAGGCCGGTGACCTCATCGTCAAACTCGACGAGACAGCGGTCAAGGGGATGACGCTGGCTGAGGCGGTCAAGCAGATGCGCGGCAAGCCGGGCACGAAGATCGTTCTGACGATTGCACGCAAGGGCGTCGATACGCCGGTCGTGGTGACCATCGTGCGGGAAGTCATCCGTGTGCGCAGCGTAAAATCGAAGCTGCCCGAACCCGGCTTCGGTTACGTCCGCATTGCGCAGTTTCAGGAGGCGACGGCTTCTTCGCTCGCCGAACACCTTGAAAAGCTCTACAAGGACAACGGGACGCTGAAAGGTCTGGTGCTCGATCTGCGAAATGATCCCGGAGGCCTGCTGCATGGCGCGGTCGGCGTCGCTGCGGCGTTCTTGCCGTCCGATGCGCTGATCGTGTCGACCGACGGACGCACGCCCGACGCCAAGCGAAAGTACCTCGCCTCGCCGGACGACTATTTGCGCGGCGCGCGGCGCGACTACCTCGCGCGTCTGCCGGCACAGGTCAAGACCGTGCCGATGGTGGTACTTGTGAATGCCGGCTCTGCATCGGCGTCGGAGATCGTCGCCGGCGCGCTGCAAGACCACAAACGCGCGGTGGTCCTGGGCACGCAGACGTTTGGCAAGGGTTCGGTGCAGACCATTTTGCCGCTCAATAACAACACCGCGATCAAGCTGACCACGGCGCGTTATTACACGCCCAACGGCCGTTCGATCCAGGCCAAGGGCATCGAGCCTGACATTACCGTCGAAGACCCACAGGACCGGCGCGCCAACCTGCGGATGCGTGAAGCGGACTTGCGTGGTCATCTGACCAATGACAAGGATCCGGACGCCGAGAAGCGCGCTGCCGAGCAGCGTGGCGAGCAATCGCAGAATGGCGACGACGAAGAGGATTCAGGCGATTCGCCGTTCAAGCGCATCGAACCGGCCAGCGCGGAAGACTTCCAGTTCCAGCAGGCGCTCAACCTTCTCAAGGGGCTTCAGATCATCCAGAATAAGGAATGATCGATCAACACCGTGTCTCAGGGGGGTGATCATGCGCCGGGAAACGGCCTACAAACTGGCGGGCAGACGGCATGATACCCGGGCGGCAAGTGGCAGCGGCCTGAACAAACAGCGTGAGCTTCGCTTTCGGGCGATGCCGCCGGGCCAGACGGAAAAGGCGATCACCGCGCTCGAGCGGCTGCACGGCCTCAAAGTCACGCCCGGGCCGCGCCCACTGTCGCTCACGATCGAATATTCGGTGGTCGACTATTCGCTTGAGCTGATCGAAGATGCCCTCCGCCAAGCCGGCTTTCACCTCGATAACTCGCTGTACATCAAGCTCGTCCGGGCGCTTGTCTATTTCAGTGAAGAGACGCAGCGGCACAACATCGATGCGCCCGAGCGGCTGATCAAGCGATCCAACGAGGTGTACATCACGGTCTATGATCAGCACCCGCATGGCGACCACGACGATACCCCGGTGGAACTGCGCGAGTACAAATAGGCGCGGGGCATTTTTTCAGGCGCGCCAGCGTCCGCTGATGGCGCCTGTCGAGAGCGAAGCGGTGCATGCCGCACTGTCTATCCGGGGCCGCAAGGCGGCCGACTGCGTGTTCGAGGTTCGATGAACGACAACCAGTTGCTGCGCTACAGCCGGCACATTCTCCTGCCGGAGATCGGGGTCGAGGGCCAGCAGGCGTTTGTTGACGCGCGGGTGCTGGTTGTCGGCGCGGGTGGGCTGGGCTCGCCGGCGGCGATGTATCTGGCAGCTGCGGGCGTTGGCACCCTCGTTCTCGCCGACGACGACGTCGTCGACCTGACCAATCTGCAGCGCCAGATCCTTCACACCGAAGAGCGCGTCGGCGAACCCAAGGTGCTATCCGGTCAAGCCACGCTTGCACGCCTCAATCCGGAGGTGCACGTCGAGACGCATGCCAGCCGGTTGGCTGGCGATGCGCTTCTGCAAGAGGTGGCGAAGGCCGACGTGGTGCTCGATTGCACCGACAATTTCGAGACGCGCCACGCGATCAATCGTGCCTGTCATGCGCATCACAAACCGCTCGTATCGGGTGCCGCGATTCGATTCGACGGGCAACTCAACGTCTTCGACCTGCGCAGCGGGACCAGCCCATGCTACAACTGCCTGTTTCCCGAAGGCGGGGAGGTGGAGGAGGTGCGTTGCGCCGTGATGGGCGTTTTCGCGCCGATCACCGGCATTATCGGCACCTGTCAGGCGGCCGAAGCGCTCAAGCTGCTCGCCGGTTGCGGCACCTTGCTGACCGGGCGCTTACTCCTGCTCGACGGCTTGAACATGGAATGGCGCAGCATCGGTCTGGCGAAGGATCCGCACTGTGCGGTGTGCGGATCCGCCGCGTCGCGCAAGGCCTCAGAGACGTCTTAGGCGCGCCAGCATGCGCAGATCCTCTCCAATGCGGCGTATGTCGGCAATGTCGAGTTCGCATGCGCTCTCGAGCGTCGTCATCGCGGCGAGGTTGAATGCGCCTTGTGCAGCGTCGCCAACGAGCTTGGGTGCCTGGTAGATCAGGAGTTCGTCGATGCAGCCTTCGCGCAGCAACGATCCATTGAGTTTAAACCCCGCTTCGACATGAACCTCGTTGATGCCGCGTCGCGCGAGTTCGGCGAACACGGCCGGCAGATCGACCTTGCCGTGAGGATTCGGCAGCTTCACGATTTCGGCGTTGTGATCGGCCAAAATCGTCGCTTTCGCCGCAGCGTCAGCGGCGGTGAAAACGAGTACCGGTTGGCCGTCGAACAGGCGCGCCGCAGGTGACACCTCGAGTCGCGCATCGATCAATACCTTGAGTGGCTGCCGTTCGCATGGCACGGCGCGCACGGTAAGTTGCGGATCGTCTGCTTTTACCGTGCCGATGCCGGTGAGTATCGCGCAGGCGCGCGCGCGCCAGCGATGGCCGTCGGCGCGCGCGGCGGGGCCGGTAATCCACTGGCTGACACCATTGTTGAGTGCGGTCTTGCCGTCGAGCGTGGTGGCGACCTTAAGGCGCACCCATGGACGCTGGGTGGTCATGCGTGTAACGAAGCCTCGGTTGAGTTCGAGCGCCTCTGCTTCGAGCAGCCCGATGCGCGTGCTGACACCGGCATCGGTCAATTGCTGCAGGCCACGCCCGGCGACCGCCGGATTGGGGTCGCGCATGGCGACGACGACCTCACGCACGCCCGCGGCGATGAGCGCGTCGACGCATGGTGGCGTGCGGCCGTGGTGGGCGCAGGGCTCGAGCGTCACGTAGGCCGTGGCGGCATGGGCTTTATTCCCTGCTGCGGCGAGCGCGCGTGTTTCGGCGTGGGCTTCCCCGGCTTTTTCATGCCAGCCTTCACCGACGACCTGGGCGCCATGCGCAATCACACAACCGACGCGCG
>CBDULG010000166.1:0-7003 GCA_965367985.1 uncultured Rhodocyclaceae bacterium | reverse complement strand
AAACTCATTCTAAGGATTGTTCTGCAGCCGACTCGCCTCGCTCATAGGATCTACGCCCTACCCGTTGTGCGTAAGCCGCCAAAGCGACGTCACCTCCGCCGCGCGTGCGGCGTGCAACGGGTCGCTTTCATCGGCAGCTTTGGCGTGGCGTGGCCGGATGTCGATCCGGTCGATCACGCGCAGACCGGCGGCGGCGATCCACTCCATGAGCGATTCGCGGCTGCGCAAGCCGAGGAGTTCGGCGATGTCCGACAAGGTCAACCACGCCTCGCCACCCGGCGACAAATGCGTCGCCAGTCCGTCGAGAAACGCGCGCAACATGCGGCTGTCGGGATCGTAGATTGCACGCTCGATACCCGAGGTGGGCCGCGCCGGAAGCCACGGCGGATTGCACACGATGAGCGGCGCGGTGCCTTCGGGGAACAGATCGCACGCCACGAGTTCGACCTGCGCCGCATACCCCAGCCGCTCGAGGTTGTCGGCTGCACAGGCGAGCGCGCGCGCATCGGCATCGGTGGCGACGACGCGAGGCACACCGCGGCGCACCAGCAGTGCCGCGAGCACGCCCGAACCGGTGCCAATGTCGAAGGCATGTGTCACCGCCGGCAAGGGCGCTTGCGCGACAAGGTCTACATACTCCCCGCGCAGCGGCGAAAACACGCCGTAGTGTGGGTGGATGCGTGCGTCGAGCGCTGCGACCGGAACACCCTTCTTGCGCCACTCGTGCGCGCCGATCACGCCCAGCAAGTCGCGCAACGACACCACGCTGTCACCGTCCGCCGGCCCCCAGGCCTCGGCGCACGCCGCCGCCACATCGGGCGCGCGGCGAAGGCTGACGGCGTAACGCGCGTCGATCGGCACGAGCAGCATCGACAAGGTGCGCGCGCGCTGTGCTTTCGCCTGCCGGTGCAGATGAAAGCGTTCCGCGGCGCTTGCGCCATCGGGCACCTTGAGCGGTTTTCGGTCGGCGCGCCGCGTCATCGCGGCGAGTAACTGGCGGGCGTTCTGGTAGTCGCCGCGCCACAGCAGCGCGGTGCCCTCACAGGCAAGGCGGTAGGCGGCGTCGGCGGTGATTGTGTCGTCAACGACCTGCACGCGGCGCGGCGGCGCCATGCCGCTATTGGAGCGCCACGCCGCGAGATGCGCTTCGTTCACGTTCTCGCCGGCTTCGTTCCAATGCAATATAGGCAACTCGTTCATGGTGCACCTTGTGTGGGTCATGCCTGTGGGGCGAGGCGGACGAGGCGGACGAGGCGCTGAATTCTACGCAGGCTGTACCGCGTGCGCGCCGTCGATTACTCGCGCATCAACCAGGCCTCCGCCTCGGCCTCGGCGCTGCGGTCGAACGCCTTGATTTCAAGGCCTGGAATCAACGCGCCTTCGATCTCGCTGGCGGTCTTGACCCACGCCTTGTCGGCCAGCACTGCGGCGCGATCGAATTTGCGCACGGCTTTCAGTAATTCGGGAAGCCGCGACAATTCAAGCGCGATCGCCCCCAGCGTGGGCAGTTTGAAATCATCGATCCGGTAGAGCATGCGACCGTGCTCGATGTTTTTGGTCTGACTGACGAATTCGTCGAGCGCCGTCTTCATCTGTGCTTTGTCGAGCTTTCCGCTGAACTCGATATCAATACGGTTCGGGCGGTTGTGGTCGATCTTGAACATCGAAACACCTCCATCCAGTCTGTGGGTCACATACAGCGCCGGCGCACCAGAGGCATGTTGCATTCGGCGCCAACACGGTGACCAATTTCGCGAACCGACGTTGCGATACGCCGTTGTCCGGTAACTGAAGAATAGGACCCGGCTCGCCAGGAATCCAACGCCAAGCATCAAACGTCGTCGCGCGGCATCCCAATGGCACGCGTCTCGGTGGTTGACCTGCAAAGGGAAGTCGACCGCTTGCCACACGTCTTGTGATCACCCAATTGCGACAAAACGTCTCAGCGGCGCCTCGACGGCAGGTCACCGGTGCGCCCTTCCGGAGCGCACTGAACGGCGATCTATCCAGCGGAATTCATGGCGAATTCGCGCAATCTTAGGGCTCGCCATGCAACCCGAACGGCATTGCAAGGAATTACGTCACACCTTTGAAACGTACTATTCACGCCAGAAAACGCCGATTTGCATTTGCAATCCGTTGGCATTGTCCTAAGTTAAAAGGACACCGCCGCGCCGATGTCGTGGTGACCATGTGGGGCCGCCAGCCCGTTCCGCAAACTGGGACGACGTGCCCGCTTGATCGCGCCACACGCGCCGCGACAGTGCATTGTCGTCATGCCAAGTCCCTGAACCAGACCGGGCGTGCCGTGCCACCCGAAAGCATGGCGCCGCGCCCGGGCCGCTGAAGAACTCAACCGGCGCAATGTTCCAGAGTCACCCGGCGCCGGACATCTTCGTAACGAGGAGTCACGAACATGCCGTCTGCCCTGACTTATCCCGGCGTATACATCGAAGAGGTGCCCAGCGGCGTACGCACCATTACCGGTGTCGCCACGTCCATCACTGCCTTCGTCGGCCGAGCGTACCGCGGCCCAGTCAATTCGCCGGTTCGGGTACAAAGCTTTGCGGAGTATTCACGCCTGTTCGGCGGTCTGTGGCAGCCGAGTTCGATGAGCTATGCCGTCAATCAGTTCTTTCAGCATGGCGGCGCGGATGCGCTGATCGTGCGCGTGTTCAACGGCGACGTCGCCGCGAGCGCCGCCACGCTCACGCTGGCCACCGCCGGCGGCACCCTGGTACTCGAAGCGGCCAGCCCCGGCGAATGGGGAAACCGCCTCGGCGCGACCGTCGATCACCTCACGCGCGACACCACCGACACCTTGCTGTTCAACCTGCTGGTGCAGGAAATGGACGGCCCGGGCGGCACCACGGCCGTGGCCAGCGAGGTGTTTCGCAATGTCTCGGTCGACCCGCTGAGTCCGCGCTTCGTCGATACGATCCTCAACGAACAGTCGGCGCTGGTTAATGTGCGTACCTCGGCGCCGGTCGATGAAAGCCCCACGGATGCGACCGTGCTGGTCGCCAATCCGGATGGTACGGCCACCGCGGCGGGCACGCTGGGCGCAAACGGAGACCCCATCCTGGACGCGCAGGTCACTGGCGACCAGGACGCGCGCGAAGGCATCTTCGCGCTCGAGTCCGCAGACTTGTTCAACCTGCTGTGTATCCCGCCGCTTGGCGTCGCCTCGGACACCCCGCCAGGAGGCGCGGCGGCCGGATGGCCGGACGTCGACCCTGCCACATGGGGCGCCGCCGCGAACTACTGCCAGGATCGCCGCGCACTGCTCATCGTCGATTCCCCGACCGCATGGACGAATAACGCCGCAAGCGCGATCGGCGACGCGGAAACTGGCGTCAATGCGCTACGCGGCACGATCGGCAACGACGTAGCGATCAACGCCGCGGTCTATTTCCCGCGCCTGCGCATGCCCGATCCATTGTCGGAAAATCGCCTCGCGGACTTCGCGCCGTGCGGCGCGGTGGCCGGCATCATGGCGCGCACTGACGTGCAGCGCGGCGTGTGGAAGGCACCAGCCGGCCTCGCCGCGTCTTTCTCCGGCGCGCAGGGCTTTTCCTACACCATGACCGACGGGCAGAACGGCGTGCTCAACCCGGTGGGGCTCAATTGCCTGCGCAGCTTCCCCGTTGCGGGCCATCTGGTGTGGGGATCGCGCACGCTGGCCGGTGCGGACTTGCTGGCCTCCGAGTGGAAATACATTCCGGTGCGGCGGTTCGCGCTTTTCCTCGAAGAGAGCCTCTACCGCGGCACCCAGTGGGTGGTTTTCGAACCCAACGATGAACCACTGTGGGCGCAGATCCGCCTCAACCTCGGCGCCTTCATGCAGAACCTCTTCCGCCAGGGCGCCTTCCAGGGCACGACGCCGCGGCAGGCCTATTTCGTTAAATGCGACAGCGAGACCACGACGCAAAACGACATCAACCTCGGCATCGTCAACATCATCGTCGGCTTCGCGCCGCTCAAGCCGGCCGAGTTCGTGGTCATCAAGATCCAGCAAATGGCCGGTCAAGTCGAAGCCTAAGGAGAGAGTCTCATGGCACAGTTCAGCGTCAATGCACAGCGCTTTGATCCCTACAAGAATTTCAAGTTTCGCGTCAAATGGGACGGCCGCTACGTGTTGGGGGTCAGCAAGGTCGGCGCGCTGAAGCGCAGCACCGAGTTGGTCGAGCATCGCGAAGGCGGCGACCCGTCCACCTCGCGCAAGTCGCCCGGCCGTACCAAGTTCGAGGCGATCACGCTCGAGCGCGGCGTCACCCACGACACCGAGTTCGAGAAATGGGCCAACAAGGTGTGGAACTTCGGCTCCGGCCTGGGGGCGGAAGTATCGCTGCAGGACTTCCGCAAGGATCTGATCATCGAGGTCTATAACGAGGCCGGTCAGCTCGCCATCGCCTACAAGGTCTACCGTTGCTGGGTTTCGGAGTACCAGGCGCTGCCCGATCTGGATGCCAACGCCAACGCCGTCGCGATCCAGACGCTTAAGCTCGAGAACGAGGGTTGGGAACGCGACTACGACGTGACCGAGCCGACCGAGCCGAGCTTTACCGAACCGGCCTGATTGCCATGCTCACCCCCGATCCCCAACGTCTGCTTGCGGTGTGGGAGCACGGCGCGCGGCGCCACCCGATCGACCGCGCGCTGTTGCTGTTCTCGCTCGCCGCGCCGCAACGGCCGGTCGACACATTGGCCGACGCGCCGCTGGGCATCCGCAATGCATCACTACTCGAGCTGCGCGACGCCTGCTTCGACGCGCCGCTCGCGGCGTGGGTGGATTGCCCGGCCTGCGGCGAGCGGATGAGCATTGACCTCGACCGTGCGCAGCTGCCGTCCGCCCCGCGCGAAACGGCTGAGCCGATCGAGGTGGGCGGCCACCGATTCCATCGACCGACCAGCCGCCATCTCGCCCGCCTCGCCGACGCCACCGACACCGACGCCGCGGCGCGGCAACTTTTGCGCGACTGCGCCGACACCGCCGACGCGCTACCGCAGGACGACGGCGCCCTCGATGCGCTGCTCGCCAACGTCGAAAAAGCGCTCGACGACGCCGACCCGTGGTCCGACCTGTCGATCGCGCTCTCCTGCCCCGCCTGCGGACATGACAGCGCCGCGAGTTTCGACATCGCTGGCTATCTGTGGGAAGAAATCGACAGCCACGCAAAAGCCCTGCTCGACGACATCCACACGCTGGCAAGCGCCTATGGCTGGACCGAGCCCGAGATTCTCGCGCTGAGCGCCGCGCGCCGCGCCGCCTATCTTGAACGGGTGCGCGAATGAGTGGCCTCTTCCGACGCCTCGCCGAGCAGGCCAGCGGCCGCGCCAACACGCTGCATGCGCCGGCACGCCTGCCCTTTCATGCGCGGCCCCCGGCAACCGAAGCGTTAGATGCGCCGACATCGGGCATTGTTGCCGAGATGCCATCGCCGCGCGTCGGCCCGTCGGCACGGCCACGTCCGACCCGAACGCAGACGTCGGCCGTAACGGAGGCGACTGGAAACACCCCCGGCACGACAGACAGCGCACGACGCGGTGCAACGGCGCCAGCGTCGCGCGACGATGCCGAAGCCGCCTCCGCGTTCGACCATCGCGGTGACGACGATCGACACGATGCGCCGCCTCAAGATGCGAACGCGGCACGCGAGGGTCTGCCAAATCGCCGCGCGCGCGCTTCGGTCGACTCGTCGGAAATACCAGCACCCATCGCGCCGCGACTCTCCCCCGAGGCACCGCCGCGCATGGCGACGTCAGCCGACCGCGAAACCACCGTTGAAGCAAACACGGCGGATCGTAAGGCTGCCATTCGCATCACCGAGGCTCCAGCGAAAGCAGAATTTCCGCCGACCTTGTTGCCGACGCAGCCACCAACCCGGCCCGCCAACGCGCGTGAGATGGCCGACGCCGCAAACCCGGGTTCGCGAGCGCCCGGGCGCCAGGTTGCCGGAACGCGATCCGACGTCGACGCGCCGAACGAAGTCCACGTCCACATTGGCCGCATCGAAGTGACGGCATTGCAGGAGTCCGCGCCCCAAGCGCGCAAGAAGAAGAATGGCCGCGCGCCGATGTCGCTCGATGAATACATCGCCAAACGGCAGCGAGGATCGTCATGAGCAACGCACTGGCGATTGCCGGCGTCACCGCGGTACTGCGCGACCGGCTCAACGACGGACTCGTCAATCACAACGTGTCCGGCGTACTCGGCAGCACCGTCACGGTCAGCGTCCTGCCGCCCGACCGCGTGGTCGCCACCGACGGCAGCGAGGTCAGCCAGCTCAACCTGTTTCTGTATCAGGCAACACCAAATACGGGCTGGCGGAACGAGGGCTTGCCATCGCACGATTCGGGCGGTCGCCACCGGCTCACCAACCCGCCGCTTGCACTCGATCTGCACTACCTGATCTCGGCCTACAGCGGCGGCGACCTGCACGCCGAAATCCTGCTCGGCTATGCGATGCAGTTGATGCACGAATTCCCGGTGCTCACCCGCGAGATGATCCGCACCGCGCTCAACCCCTCGCCCGACATCGGTCTTGACCTGCCGCCGGCATTGCGTGCGCTGGCCGAATGCGGGCTGGCCGATCAGGTGGAATTGCTGCGCATCACGCCGCAGTTTCTCAACACCGAGGAAATGTCGAAACTGTGGACGGCAACGCAGAGCAACTACCGCCCTACGGCGGCCTACCACGTCTCGGTGGTGCTGATCGAAGCGACCCAACCGACCCGGCCGACGCTGCCCGTGCTCACTCGCGGTCCAGTCGATCCTGTCACCGGCCGCGAGCGCGGCGTGGTCGTCGAGCCGAGCCTCATCCCGCCGCTGCCGACGCTCGAAGTGGTGCGGCCTGCAGGCGAACAACCCGTGGCGAGAATGGACGAGACGATCACCCTCGAAGGCCACCACCTCGACGGCACGGCGCGCGAGGTGCGACTGCGCAATGATCGCTTCCGTATTGACGAGCTATTGCCGGCCAGCGGCAGCAGCGACGCCGGG
>CBDULG010000165.1:0-7070 GCA_965367985.1 uncultured Rhodocyclaceae bacterium | reverse complement strand
CATGTCACCGGCTTCGAGTTTGACCGTCTGGATGCCGAACGGCCCTTCGATTTCCAGCTCGCCACCGTCGTATTCGTCGGGCGCGGACAGGAACAGCGTCGCCGACAGATCGCTGCGCACCGACACGCCGGCGCCGGGCACCTGCATCACCGCGCTGTCCACATGGGCTCCGTAGGTGCCGCCGTCGGCGTAGCGATTGAACTTGGGCGGGTAGATTTTTCCGGGCAACGCCGCTGAAACGAACAGCGGCGTCTCGCCCAGCCGGCGCAGAATCTGGTTGCCCAACTCCACCGCGAGCGCCGAACCCTCGGCCAGTTGACGATTTTGCTTGACCTGCCGCGCCAGCGTTCCCGCGGTGATTGCGCCGTCTTCCCACTGCACCGAATCCAGCCGTTGACGGAAACGCTGCACTTCATCCGCGGACAGCACGGTTTCGACCGGGATCAGCATCGCTGCGCCTCGCACACGCACGCGCGGTCGATATCGGCCAGCGTCGCGCAACCGGCCAGCGCCATGCACATTTCCAGTTCTTCGCGCAGCAGCTTGAGCAGATGCGCCACGCCCAGCGCGCCGGCGACGGCGAGCGCGAAAACCTGCAGGCGGCCGATCATGACCGCGTCGGCACCGAGCGCGAGGGCCTTGAAAATATCGCGCCCCGAGCGAACGCCGCCGTCGAGCAGCACGGGGTAGTCCGGCCCCAAGGCCTGGCGGATGCCGGGGAGTACGGCAAGACTCGGCGGCACGCCGTCGAGCGCGCGCCCGCCGTGGTTGGACACGACAATCCCCGCCACGCCGGCGTCCCGCAGCGCGCGCGCGTCGTCCGCACCCAGCACGCCCTTGACGATCACCGGCAGACGAGTGTGCCGCAACAACCAATTTACATCGGCCCAGGTGGGCGCTTCACCCATCATGCCTTGCAGGAGCACGCTCTGATCCGGCGACAGGCACCGTTGCGCGGGCAGCGCGTAGGCGACGAGATTTTCCGCGCGCACGTCTTCCGGCAGGCTGAAACCGGCACGCAGCGCGCGCCGGCTCGGGCTCTGCAGCGGCGCGTCGACGGTGACCACGAGGGCGGAATATCCCGCGGCCTCTGCGCGTTGCACGAGGTCGAGCGTGGCGTCGGTGTGCGGCTGGAAGTAGAGTTGAAACCACTTCTCCCCGCTGCTCGAACGGGCGATGTCCTCGAGCGGACAGGAGGCCAGCGTGCTGCTCACCAGACACGCGTCGGCGGCCTCGGCAGCGCGCGCCGTCTCGCGCTCACCCGCCGGATGGACGAGCTTTTGATAGGCCACCGGCGCCAGCATGACGGGGTGGCGGAACGCGCGCCCGAACAAGGTCAGCCGGGTGTCGCCGGCGGTGACATCGCGCAGCAATCTGGGCTGCAGGTGCCAGCGCGCGAACGCCTGCAGGTTGTCACGCAGCGTGGTTTCATCGCCGCTTCCGCCAGCGATGTGGGCATACACGGGCGCAGTGATGTGGCGTATTGCAAGCGCCTCGTAATCCGCGGCGCAGGCGATCTCGCGCGGGATCTCTCGCAAGGGCGGCACGGGCGGCGGCGGGGAAAGCGACGATGCCTTCATGATTCTCCCTGGATGCGGCGCGCCGGGCGCGTGTGCCAGGCGCGATGGCTGAACAGATCTCAGAAGTCGTAGTCGAGCGTCAGGCGCGCATTGCGGGCGTCGCCCAGATACATGAAGGCGCCGGATCGATAGGCGGCCAGATAGTAGGTCTCGTCGGTGACGTTGCCGATGTTCAGGCGCACGCTCATGGCCTTGTTCACCCGATACCTGGCGAACAGGTCGAGCACCGTATAGGCAGGCACCCTGACGTTGAGCTGCTCGGGCGACTCGGGCGAGCCGGGATAGACATGGCTCTTGTAGGTCACGTTGCCGCCCAAGCTGAATTTCGGCGTCGCCGCGTAGTTGAGCAGAAACGAAGCAGAGGTCTTGGGGAAGTTCGACAGGCCCTCACCGATCTGCGCACTGTCCTGCGATTCCAGCCACTTCGCCCGCATCACGCTCACCCCGCCCTGGGCGCTGAGCTTTCGCGTCAGATTGCCGGCAAGCGAGAGCTCCACGCCACGAATGCGAAACTTGCCGGTGTTGATTGCGCCGATATCGGTGTAGTCCGCACCGGCAAGCAGTTCCATCACGTCACGCTTGGTGGTCTGGAAGGCGGCCGCGGTGGCGAGCAGTTTGCCGTTCATGAGGTTCCACTTGGTGCCCAGTTCGATGTTCTCCGACAGCTCCGGCTTGCTATTGGCGAACAGCGCCTGACGCTCCGCCGTCGTCAGGGCCTGCCCGCCCGGTCCGGTGCTGGGCACGCAGATCCCGCCGTAGGTGCACGAGGTCACGTCGGACTCGCCGCCATTGAAGTCGCTTGCGGTGCTGTAGGTGGCGTACACGTTGGCGTCGGGCCGGAACCTATAGGTCACCCCGAGATGGCCATTCCACAGGCCGTCCGAAAGCTTCCATTCGGTCTTGGTAGTGGTGCCGGCAATGGTGTGGTAGTCGAAGGAGTCGTAACGCAGGCCGGCGAAGAGCGTCCACCTGTCGTTGAGGTCGACGGTGTCCATTGCCGAAGCGGAGACGGTCTTCACATTCCAGTCGATGTCGGATTCACCGCGGCTGATCTGACGATTCATGAGCGAACCGATGTCGTCGAGGTAGGCACCGGACGCATCCGTGATGCAGGTGGCGCCCCCGGGTCCGCCCCGGCCACTGGTGACGCAGTTGGTATCGTTGGAAACGTTGTAGACGCCGTTGAGCACGCTGTGATCCGAATACTCCAGGCTGAAGATGAACTCATGCGTCAGGCCGGCGATTTCCTGATCCAGATAGAGATTGGTCTGGTTGGCGAAGTACTCCACCTCCTGCCAGCCCTGATGCGTGCTGAGCGTGACGGTTTCGTACACGCCGCCCGGATTGGTGGCATCGGTGCTCGTACCGCGCGCGCCGGTCGCCACATAGCCGTTGTCGGTCGTGCCATAGCGCGTCAGGTTGGAAACACGCACTGCCGGCGTAAACGCGTAGTTGGCGCGCAAGGTGTAGGTATCGATGGTCGAATCGAGAAAATCGGCTTTTTGCGCGTACACCGGAACGTTCTTCGTCGGTTCGCGATTGCTGTCCAGCCACGCGCCCAGATCGGGCGTATCTTCGGCCTTCAGGTGATAGTAGTCGGCGGTGATGTCCAGCTTGTCGGTGGGACGGAAATTCAAGGATAGCGCGGCGCCGTTGCGCGCCCGGTCGGCCGGACTGCGATCCGGTACATCCTGATAGGCATGCAGCAGATTTACCCGCAGCGCCGTATTTTCAGTGAATGCATGGTTGGCATCGACGGTGAAGCGTCGATAGTCATCGGTGCCCAGGCCGCCCGACAGTTTGGTGAAGTCCAGGTCGGTCGTCGCCTGCTTGGTGATCGCGTTGATCGCCCCGCCCGTCGCGCCGCGGCCGGCAAAAGTCGAACTCGGCCCCTTGGTGATCTCGAGTTGTTCGACCGCAAAACTCTCGCGCACCGTCATGCCGGGGTCGCGCAACCCGTCGACAAACACGTCGCTGCGCGCTTCCTGGCCGCGAATGATGTAGCGATCGCCGAATGCGTTGCCGTTTTCGCCCGTGCCGATCGAGATTCCGGGCTGCGCGCGCAGGATGTCGCGCAGGTCGCTGCGTCCGGTATCGAGCAATTGTTGCTGCGTCAGCACGTTGATGGTTTGCGGCGTTTCGGCCAGTGGGCGCGCATGGCGCTCGTCGCCCGACGTTCTCGCCTTGTAGGGCGCGCCCGGTTCCGCGTTGGGATTCGGGTCGATCGCCGTTTCAGTGACGGTGACCGGCGCGAGCATGGTTTCCTCGACCGATTGCGCGCCGGCGGCGGGCATAAGCGCGAAGCTGGAAACGCCCAGCACCAGTCCTGTGCCTGCCAATGACCGCGTCTGGCTGCCGGCGTGCACACGAAAACTGGCCGGGCTCTTTGCCTTGCTGGAATGCTTTTTCATATCTACCTGCAACGGTTGTCTTCGAAGCAAGGCAGCAGAACGTCCAGCCGGAGAAGCGAAACGCGCGTTCGCCCGTGCGGGGCGATGAGCGATCCGTGCTTACAGGAAATGCGACGTGTGCCGGCGCATGGCCGGCAGGGCCGTCCGGAATCCGGGACTCAACCGCTGGATCTCTGCGTACCGTCCTTCTACAAGTGGGTGGCAACGCGTGGCTGGCGGATGGCTGGCTACGAGGCAAACGAATCGGCGGGAGAACGACGCGGCGTGTTCGCGTGAGCCTCTCACCGTCGAATGCGAACGCGAATGTATCTCATTTGCAAAAACGAAACAAGTGAAACCGTTAAGTCGGCGCGCGCGTGGCACCCGCATGCGATGTCGCAGGGCGAAAAAAAGCGGCCCGCGAAGGGGCCGCTTTCACATCGATGCGTTTCGCTCAGCCTTGCTTTGCGGCGTCCTGCTTCGAGCTGCTGGTCTTGTTGACCGGCTTCTTGGTGCTCACGCTTTTGGCGTTGTCACGCGTTTTCGACGCGGTCGTTGCACCGCCGCTCAGCGACAGATCGTCGCGGTTCTTCTCGATCAGCGCGGGGCCGATGCCTTTCACCTTGGTCAGATCCTCGACGCGCTTGAACTCGCCGTTGGCGGTGCGGTAGGCAACGATTGCCTTGGCCTTGGCCGGGCCGACGCCTTTGAGGTTCTCCTGCAGCGCGGCGGCGTCCGCCTTGTTGATGTCCACCTTGTCCGCTTGCGCCAGCGGTGCAACGCATGCCATGCACAACACAACCACTAAAGCGCGAATACCCTTAACCATTTTGAATCTCCTGCTGTCTGATGTCCGACCGGCGGTCTGCCGCACGATCCCGGGCACGCAGTCTAACGCGCGACACAAGTCGATTCGCATAACTACATCGTCATAAACGGGGAGTCCGTCACGGCACCGCTCAGATGCCCAGGCCCTTGCGCAGAAACAGCAATACCGCCATACCGACGATGAACGGCAGCCAGGGATTACGGGATTTCAGGGCCACGACAATCGCAAAGAAACCCGCCGCGAGCTTGGCGTTGAATGGCTGCACGGCGCCATCGACGACCAGCAGATCCGGCGTCACGATCGCCGCCAGCGCCGCGGCCGGCGCATAGCGCAGCGCATCCTGCACGACCGTCGGCAGCCGCGCCCGCTCGCCCATGACGATGAAACTGCCGCGCGGGATGTGGGTAGCCGCCGCTATCAGCGCGAAGCTCACCCAAAGCCAGAGGCCTTCCATCAAGCACGCTCCCGCGATTGGTGAAACAGACGCTGCGCGGCAAACCCCGCCGCAATGCCGGTGAGGATAGCGACGATCACCCCGAGTTTGAGCGGCAGGCCGCGAAAGGCCACCGAGGCCAGTCCGCCGACCAGCGCGGCGACCAGCATCGGGCGCTGTTTTGTCAGCGGCACCAACAAGACCATCAGCGCGATGGTCGCCATGAACTCGAGCGACCAGTCGCGCGGCAAGCCATCGGCCCCGAGCACGCCGATCAGCACGAATACCTGCCACAGGCTCCACGCCCACAGCGCCGGGGTTATGTAATAACCGAAGCGCCAGTCACGATCAGCCTCGGTCAGCATGCGCCCGGCGCACACCGCGAAAATCCCGTCGATCAACAGATAGCCGGCCAGCATGCGCTTGATGAGCGGCAGATCATGGAAACCGCGGGCAATTGCGGCGCTGAAAATCAGAAAGCGCAGGTTGAGCGCCAATGCGGTGAGGCCGATCAACCACAGCGGCGCGCCAGCGACGATCAGCGGCAGTGTGGCGATCTGCGCCACCCCGGCGAAAACAATGACATTCATGCCCATCGCTTCGAAGATCGACAAGCCCTCCGAGCGCAGCGCGACGCCCGTCACCAATGCCCATGGAATCAAGCCGACCGAGACGGGCAGGAAGGCCACGAAGCCTTCGCGGGCGCCGCGCCGAAAGGCACTCATGCGACCCTCATTGAGTCGGCATTTTCAGCTCACCCGCGGCGGCGTGGCTTGAGCGCTGCCGATGGCACGGCGTCCACCCACACGCTGCCATCTTCGGCGCGGCGCACATTCACGCCGAGGCTGACGAACACCTCGATCAGCGTGACCTGCAAGGCCTGGCGCGCCGCTTCGACGGCCTCGGGCGCGTCCGCCACGAAGAGGGCGTCGAGTTGTTCGGTGAGCGGGCCCCAGAAGGGGCCAAAAAAACCGGATTGCATCGCCGCGCGCATCTCGGGGCTGATCGCTTCGAGCGGGCGCGCCAAGCCGGCCAGATATCCCTGGGTGTGCGCCGCCGTCTGCAGCAGATGCGCGATGCGCCCCAGGCTGCGCACGAATAGGCCGTCGAGATCGTCCTCGGCCAGCGCCAGCGCGACATCCTCCTGCGTTACCTTCGGCAGGGCATCAATCACGTCCATGAGGTGCTTGAGCATTAGATCGGCATCGGCGGGCAGCGACCACACCGCGCGGCGGGTCACCGCATATTCGTTGCGCACGGCTTCGACCACCGGGCGCAAGTGGCTGTCGAACACCGAGTCGCGCCATGCGCCAAGCGCTTCCTCGCCCGCCGCGATGGCGTCCAGGTGTGTACGCATGCGCCACATTTCGCAATGCAAGACGTGCACGAAGCGCGCCATGTCGGTTTCGTCGCCGCCCATCGCGGCGGCCACCTGCGCACCCTCCATCACCAGCACCGCGCCGCTGTCGCGGTAGAGCGCACGGGCCACCGTCGGCACAATGGCGCCAGCAGGCACCGGGGGCTCGCCCAGCGCCACCAGCACCGCGGGAAAATCATCGGCGACGACGACATGATCCAGCGCACCTTCAAGCGGCGCGTCGCGCGCGCAGATGCGCTTGACCAGTTCCTTGAACACGATATCCACTGTCGACGCCACGGCGCCAATCTGCTCTCCGCGGCATTCCACATGCAGCTTCACAACCCGCTCCTCCGCTCGCCGATCTGTCCGGCGCATGCCGACATTCTAACCACCCTGTACCATCGTGGCATCGATCGGACCGCCGTGCGGCGGGCTGGATGTTTCTGCATATTTCATCAGCCACTGCGGCTGACCCTGC
>CBDULG010000164.1:0-7082 GCA_965367985.1 uncultured Rhodocyclaceae bacterium | reverse complement strand
GGCCGTTAGCCGGCATCCTGCTCTATGGGGCCCGGACTTTCCTCGATACGCTCGCGCGCGTCGCGACTGCCTGGCGAACTTCCCGGCGCGGATTATCCTGGAAATCGTGATCGAACGCACGCACAGGAGGGGAAGAGAGGATCGTAGCCCGAATTCAGCGAAGCGGAATCTGGGTCGATGGTCGGCGGGCGGACGGTTTCCCACATTCCGCTACGCCGCGTGCGAGCTACGCTGATCTACAGCGCGTCGGCAGTCTCGCCCGACCAATACTTCACGCGCACCGGCGCGCGGCCGCGCAGTGGCCGGAACTGCCGCTCGTCGAGGTAATAGTCGTACACCGCGTTGTCGGCCACCACACCGGGAATGCCGAGTAGCGGCAGCGGCGCGAATGCCGCCGGCGAACGCAGGGCATGGTCATCGCTCAGTAGCTTCGCGAGCCAGCCATCGACGGCAGCCAGCATGGCTTCGGTCGACTGGCGCATGAAATCTTCCGGCACAACGAGATAGAGCGTCTTGGCGCACAGCCCGGGAAAGGGGCGGCGCAACAAATCGTAGGTGGCGTGACCGAAAAGCACGAAACGCGAGGTGGACATGAGCCGTGCGCCACCATGCCAGAGCGCGCCCAGCCATTCGTGGCGCGCAAGGGCTTCGAGCGGGCCACGCTCGGTGCCGACGACCACCATGCCGCACTCGTCAAACTGTGTAAGCGCATCGCGCACCGCGCCGCGCGCGCGGCGAACCGCTTGATTGCCCGGCGTGAGTTCGCTCGCATGGCGTGCGTTCAGCGCGGCCTTGGCGCGCGGGAAGGCAGCCCAGACCAGCGCATTGAAAAAATCGTGCCAATTGTCGGCACGCGTCGCCACGTCGCCGTCAGCAAACACCGCATGCTCGTACGGGCCCTCACGCTCACTCGGCGGCACGAAGCGTAGCGGCACGCCCTGCCCGTTGCACAGTCCTGGCGTATTCGCGTGAACGATTCGGTTGAGTTGGGCAAGCGCCGGCAAACGGTCGCCAGTGGCCCGCAGTAAGGGCGCCAGCGGTGCATACAGCGGTCGCTGCGCGAGTGCGGCGGGTGTCAGGTAGTCAGGCAGGAAGACCATTGCGTCACTGCGTCGCCGGTTTTGCCACGGCCTCGAACACGGGGCTGCCATCGCGCATCACGAAGGTGCCCACCAAGGGTCCCGGGGGCGTTTCGGGCGCGTCGTCCCAGTCCTGCACGAGGCATTTGTCGGTACTCGCCAAATACCAGCGGCGACCCTGTTCGAGCGCCCACAAGCGGTATCCGGCTTCGAACACTTCCATCGACGGGCCGCTCGGCGTGCCCGGCCAGATGGCGACACG
Source organism: uncultured Rhodocyclaceae bacterium (assembly GCA_965367985.1). Taxonomy (GTDB): domain Bacteria; phylum Pseudomonadota; class Gammaproteobacteria; order Burkholderiales; family Rhodocyclaceae; genus Nitrogeniibacter. Next base: position 5,741 of record CBDULG010000164.1, on the reverse strand, counting down.
GCGCTGGCAGTCGGGCAGGCGCGAGACGACGACTGCCTGATTGATTTCGTCCGACCAGAACCAGCGCTGCTCGCGTACCAGCATGAGCGCGTGATCCTTGCCGTCGATGATGTAGGCGGTGGCCGAGTTTTCGCAGCCGGCGAGCAACAGCGCGAGCAGGGGCAAGAGCAGAAGGCGTCGGTGAAGCGTCATGACCACGAATCAGCTCAGTCGCCAGGCCAGCGTGCTGCCGGCGCGCAAGGGCACCAGCGGATCGCCGTCAACGAAGGCAAGGGTATCGGGCACTGTCCACGCCTCGCGTGTGAGTGTGACGGTATCGGTGTTGCGTGGCAGGCCGTAGAAATCGGCGCCATGATGGCTGGCAAAACCTTCCAGCCGGTTGAGCGCGCCTGCGGCGTCGAAGGTCTCGGCGTACAGCTCGATGGCCGCATGCGCGGTGTAGCAGCCTGCGCAGCCGCAGGCATTTTCCTTGGCGCTGCGACTGTGCGGCGCCGAATCGGTGCCGAGAAAGAACTGGGTACTGCCCGAGGTGACCGCCTCGACCAGCGCCTCGCGATGCAGTTCGCGCTTGAGCACGGGCAGGCAGTAGTTGTGCGGCTGGATACCACCGACCAGCATGGCATTGCGGTTGAGCAGGAGATGATGCGCGGTCACCGTGGCACCGATGTTGGGGCCCGCTTCGTTCACGAACTGCACCGCCTCGCGCGTCGTGATGTGCTCGAAGACGATACGCAGCGCCGGGTAGTCGGTTGCCAGCGGTGCCAGCACGCGATCAATAAAGACGCGCTCGCGATCAAAGATATCCACATCAGCATGAGTCACCTCTCCGTGCACACATAGCACCAGGTCCCGCTTCTCCATGCGCTCGAGCACGGCACGCACCTTGTCGATGCCGGTCACGCCGGCGTCCGAGTTGGTGGTCGCCCCTGCCGGGTACAGTTTCACCGCATGGACGAAGCCGCTGTCGCGCGCACGATCGATTTCATCGGCGGCTGTGTTGTCGGTGAGGTACAACGTCATCAGCGGATCGAACTTGAGTTCGGCAGGGACCGCGGCGAGGACACGTTCGCGGTAGCGTTGCGCGTCGGCGGTGGTGACCACCGGCGGGCGCAGATTGGGCATGATCAACGCACGCGCGAACTGGCGCGCACTGTCGGGTACCACAGCGGCAAGCGCGGCGCCATCGCGCACATGCAGATGCCAGTCGTCGGGACGGGTGAGTGTCAAAGTTTGCATGGCGGGAACCTTGTCTTCGGTCATTCCTTGAGTTCGAGCGCGCGCGCATAGAGCGCATTGCGCGGCGCACCGGTGATTTCGGCAGCGAGCCGTGCGGCGCTCTTGAGCGGCACTTCGGCGAGCAGCAGGGCAAGTACGCGTTCGGCTTCGGAATCGAGTCCTTCAGCGGGCGGTGCGCCGGTCACGAGCAGCACGAACTCGCCGCGCTGGTGATCGGAATCGGCATCGAGCCAGGCTATTGCATCGGCCAGCGGCAGGCGAACGATCTGTTCGAAGCGCTTGGTCATTTCACGCGCGATAACGATCTCGCGCCCTTCGCCCAGCACACTGACCATGTCGGCGACGCTGTCACGCACGCGGTGCGGCGCTTCGTAGAAGGCGAGCACGTCGGTTTCGCCACGCAGCGCCAGCAGGCGACTTTGCCGGGCGCCGCGTTTTGGCGGGAGAAATCCGATGAAACGAAATCCGCTGGCCAGCAGTCCGGAGACCGACATCGCCGCCACCACGGCGCTCGGTCCGGGTACCGGCACCACCGGATGGCCCGCCTCGCGCACCCGCGCGACGAGTCGCGCGCCCGGATCGGAAATCCCCGGGGTACCCGCATCCGACACATAGGCGACCTGCTCGCCCGCTTCGAGCCGCGCAACGATCTGCGCCGCGGCATGCGCTTCGTTGTGCTCGTGCACCGCCATCAGGCTGGCGCGAATGCCGTGCGCTTCGAGCAGCCCGTGGGTGTGTCGCGTGTCCTCCGCCGCGATGCGATCGACCGCAGCCAATACCGCCAGCGCACGCAGCGTTATGTCCTGCAAATGGCCTATCGGGGTGGCCACCACATACAATGACGGCGTACTCGAGAGGGGAGCGTCGGCGCGGCTCATGCGTGACTTGATGAAGAGAATCCGGACCGCCATTGTCCGCCCCGCCGCTGGCACGGGGCAAGCCGGTGTCGGCGCCGCCGCCGAGGCAGCGGCCGAGCGCTACCTGCAGACGCGCGGCCTGCGCACTATCGAGCGCAATTTCCATTGCCGCGGCGGCGAGGTCGATCTGGTCTGCCGCGACGGTGAAACGCTGGTCTTCGTCGAAGTGCGGCTGCGCCGGCGCAACGATTTTGGCGGCGCGGCGGCCAGCATCACGCAGCGCAAGCAACAGCGCATCGTGCTCGCCGCGCGACACTGGCTGGCGCAGGCCGGGTCACGCGCCGCCAACGCGCCCTGCCGTTTCGATGTGGTGTTGATGAGCGGCCTCGATGAGGCATGCACCGAATGGATCCAAGGCGCCTTCGACGCCGATTGATTCCTCCGAATGCGACGCCGCGGGTGCGAGACATAAAGGCCGCGCGCACTTCGTCCTGCGCAGCACCGAAACGCCTGCATGCTAGAATCGGCGCTCGTTTTCCGTCGGCCAAGGCCCCACCTCATGGATCTCGTCAAACGCGTTTCCGGTCACTTCGAACAGAGCATTGCCGCCAAGCAGTCGGCCGCGGCCGCGCTTGCCGAACCGCTCGCGCGGGCCGTCGAAATGATGGTCGCCTGCCTCATGAACAGCGGCAAGATTCTCGCTTGCGGCAACGGCGGCTCGGCAGCCGACGCGCAGCATTTTGCCGCCGAGTTGATCAACCGCTTCGAGATGGAGCGTCCGCCGCTGGCCGCCATCGCACTGACCACCGACAGCTCCACGCTGACCTCGATTGCCAACGACTACCACTACGATCAGGTGTTCTCCAAGCAGGTGAGCGCGCTGGGCGGCCCGGGCGACGTGCTGCTGGCGATCTCGACCAGCGGCAATTCGCCCAACGTGATCGAAGCCATCAAGGTGGCCCACGAACGTGAAATGACCGTAGTGGCGCTGACCGGCCGCGGTGGCGGTCAGATGACCGAATTACTCGGCGCGAACGATGTTCACCTGTGTGTTCCCCACGAGCGCACGGCACGAATCCAGGAAGTCCATCTGCTGTGTCTGCACTGCCTGTGCGACGGCATCGACTGTTTACTATTAGGAGTGGAATGATGAAATCCCGATTGCGCAGCACCTTGCTCGCCGTGGCGCTTGCCGCCGCTGCAGCACCCGCCCTGCAGGGCTGCTTTCCGATCGTCGCCGGTGGCGTCGGCGCGGGCGCCATGATGGCCGCCGACCGCCGCAGTTCGGGCGCCTACGTGGAAGATGAAACCATCGAATGGAAGGCCAAGGCGCAGATCAAGGAAAAGCTGGGCGACCTGGTGCATGTCAATGTCACCTCGTACAACCGCAACCTGCTGCTCACCGGCGAGGCACCCAGCGCGTCGGCGCGCGACCAGCTTCCAAGCATCGTCGCGGCGGTGCCGAACGTGCGCGGCGTAACCAATGAAGTGCAGGTCGCCGGACACAGCTCGCTCACCTCGCGCAGCAACGATTCGCTGATCACATCGAAGGTCAAGGCGCGGATGATCGACTCGGGCAACGTAAAGGCGCACCTCATCAAGGTGGTGACCGAAGCCTCCGTAGTGTATTTGATGGGCATCGTGACGCGCGCCGAGGCCGACGCCGCCACCCAAGTCGCGCGCACCACTTCGGGCGTCAACAAGGTCGTGCGGGTGTTCGAGTACATCGACGAGGGCAACGCCCGGCAACTCGATTCGCGCACGCAATAAAGTGGTACAGCGCGCAGGCGATCTCGTCTGGCGCGCTGCAAGCGACGCCGCAAGCCGCCAGGGGCTGCGGCGTTTATTGTTTTGAACCTGGAAACGACAGTTTGTCCGCTTATCGCTCTTGGCAAGTCATTGTGCGCGTCGACTATTTCGCCCTCGACAGCGCCTCCAGCAGCTTGCCGTGCACACCGCCGAAGCCGCCGTTGCTCATCACCAGTATGTGATCGCCGGTCCGTGCCGCGCCCACCACCTCGCCGACCAGCGCATCGAGGTCGGTGAGTACGCGGGCCGTCTCGCCGAGCGGTGCCAGCGCCCCGGCGACATCCCAGTCGACCCCGCCTGCGTAGCAGAATACGCGGTCTGCAACGCGCAAGCTGCCGGGCAACTGCGCTTTCATGACGCCCAGCTTCATGGTGTTGGAGCGCGGTTCGAGCACTGCGAGAATACGTCCCGACGGCTGACGTTTGCGCAAGCCGTCGAGGGTGAGCGCAATCGCCGTGGGGTGATGGGCGAAGTCGTCGTACACCGTCACCCCGGCCGCAGCGCCACGCACTTCGAGGCGCCGCTTGATGCCTTCGAAACGCTCCAGCGCGGCGATCGACGCCGCCGGCGGAACACCGGCGTGCCTCGCCGCCGCCACCGCAGCCAGCGCGTTACTCAGATTGTGCGTGCCGGCCATCGGCATGCGCGCCTCGCCGAGCGTCTCGCCGTCGAGCGAAAATCGCGCGATGCCCTCGTCAGTCAGTGTCGCCGACCAGCCACTGTCGGCAATCCCGAAGCGCTCGACGTCCGACCAGCAGCCCTGCGCGAGCACGCGCTCGAGCGCCGCTTCGGTCGCATTGCTGACGATGCGGCCGGTGGATGGCATGATCCGCACGAGGTGATGAAACTGCGTCTCGATCGCTGCCAGATTCGCGAATATGTCTGCGTGATCGAATTCGAGATTGTTGAGGATGGCAGTGCGCGGGCGGTAATGCACGAACTTGGATCGCTTGTCGCAAAACGCGGTGTCGTATTCGTCCGCTTCGATGACGAAGAAGGGCGACGCGGTGAGACGCGCCGAAACACCGAAGTTCTTCGGCACACCGCCAATCAAGAAGCCGGGGTCAAGGCCGCCATCCTCGAGCATCCAGGCGAGCATCGAAGCGGTCGTCGTCTTGCCGTGCGTACCGGCCACTGCCAGCACCCATTTGTCGCGCAACACCTGCTCGGCCAGCCACTGCGGGCCGGACACATACGGCGCGCCGGCGTCGAGGATCGCTTCGAGCAGCGCATTGCCGCGCGACACCGCGTTGCCAACCACGAAAACGTCCGGCGCAATCGCGAGCTGCCCGGCGCCATAGCCCTCGGTGAGCGCAATGCCCTGCTCGGTCAGTTGCGTGCTCATCGGCGGATAGACGTTGGCGTCGCATCCGGTCACGGTGTGGCCGGCGGCGCGCGCCAGCAGTGCCAGCCCGCCCATGAAAGTGCCGCAGATACCGAGAATGTGAATATGCATGTTTGCTCCGTGGCACCGGTCCACTTGCCGGACCGCGGTCACAAATGGCCGTGTAGAATGGCCGGGATTCTAACGGCGATAGAGGTTGCGCGCATGCCAGGCCGTACTTATGGAAATCGCTTGGGTCACCTGCGCCAGGAAATTGCCGCGCTGGCCGCGCGCATGATGGCCGAAGACGGCGTGCAGGATTTCGGTTTCGCCAAGCGCAAGGCGGCGCGCCAGCTCGGTGCAAGCGAACGCGATACGCTGCCCAACAATGCCGAAATCGAAACGGCGCTGCGTGAATACCAGGCGCTCTTTCAGGACGAGGAGCACGCCGAGCGGCTGTACGAAATGCGCTGCGCCGCCGCTGAAGTGCTGGCGATGCTCGATCCATTTCGCGC
>CBDULG010000163.1:0-7111 GCA_965367985.1 uncultured Rhodocyclaceae bacterium | reverse complement strand
ATGAAAGGAGGCGAACGTGATCATCGAAAAAATCAAGACCGACGGCATTGCCCATCTTTCCTACATGATCATCGACGGCGGGACCGCCGCGGTGATTGACCCGCGCCGCGACATCGAGGTCTATCTGGAGATCGCGCAACGCGAAGGCGCGCACATCCGCCATGTGTTCGAAACGCACCGCAATGAAGACCTGATCGTCGGCTCGCGCGCGCTTGCCGAGCGCACGGGGGCAGAGGTGCATCACGGCCGGGCGCGCGAAATCGAGCATGCCGGCGCTGTCGCGCACGGCGACTGTTTCGACATCGGCGCCGCGCGACTGAAGGTGCTCGAAACGCCGGGCCACACGCTCGACAGCATCTGCCTGAGCCTCGCCGACACCGATTTCAGCGACGAACCGGTGGCGGTGTTCACGGGCGACACGCTGTTCGTCGGCGACGTCGGCCGCACCGACTTCTTCCCCGATCGCATGAAAGAGATGGCCGGCAAGCTCTACGACAGCCTGTTCGACACCTTGCTGCCGCTGGGCGATGGTGTCTTGTTCTATCCGGCCCACGGCGCGGGGTCCGTATGCGGCAACGACATGGCCTCGCGCGAGTTCTCCACGCTCGGCTACGAGCGCCGTCACAACCCGCGACTGCAACTCGACCGCGACGCCTTCATCGCCCACAAGGTCGGCGAAAAGCACTACCAGCCGCCCTATTTCGAACGCATGGAGGCTTACAACGCCGACGCGCCCGCGCCGGTCCCGCTGCCGCACCCCGAGCCGATGAACCCCGACGCCTTTGCCGAGGCGCGCGAAGATGGCTTGGTCGTGCTCGATCTGCGCAGCCCGGAAGCATTTTGCGGCGCCCATGTGCCCGGCGCATTGTCCATGCCGGTGGACATGATTCCGCCTTATCTGAGCTGGTTTGTCAGTCACGACGAGCCCATCGGCCTGGTGATGGACGATCCGGGGAAAGTCGACGATGCCGTGCGCGCACTGTTTCGCGTGGGTTACGAGAACGTGAAAGCCTACCTGTGGCCGGGCATGATCGCGTGGGAAGCGAGTGGCGCTGACTACGATGTGGTGCCCACTATGTCGGCGCGCACGCTCAAGCAGACCTACGACGGCGGCGAGGATTTCGTGCTGCTCGACGTGCGCAGCGACGACGAATTCGCCGCCGGCCATCTGCCCGGCGCCGAGCATATCTATCTGGGCTACCTGCCGGACCAGCTCGACCGCCTGCCACGCGACAAGCGCATCGTCACCTTCTGTGGCAGTGGTACCCGCGCCGCGGTGGCTGCCGCGTTCCTGCTGCAGAAAGGATTTACGCAAGTCAGCAACTGCCTCGGATCGATGGCCGCCTGCAAGAATGTGGGCTGTGAAATCTGCAAATAGACGCGCTCGCGGCGCGCGGCGCGCGGGAAATGTCACAGTACGTGGCAATATGCCGTCCGCGCCCGCCGTGCGCTGACGACGCGTGTAGCATCGGGGCCTCGCACCACACAGAGAAGCGCTCCATGAAGACAGCCAGAATCGCCATCGCGTCGCTCGCATTGATGGCAGCGGGCATCGCTCACGCTCAAACGGCACCGGCATCCGTCGAATCCGCGGCCGAAGCGCCGATGGCCGCCAAGGAAATGGTCGGCGATGAGATGCAAGGCATCGCGGCGTGGTACGGGCGCAAGTTTTCCGGCCGCCGAACCGCCTCGGGCAAGCGATTCAATCCGAATGCCATGACCGCCGCACACCGCACGCTGCCCTTCGGCACCAAGGTGAGGGTGACCAACATGAGCAACGAGCGCAGCGTGGTGGTGACCATCAACGATCGCGGCCCCACCTCACGCGCGCGCATGCTCGATGTGTCGAGCGCCGCCGCCCGCAAGCTCGGTTTTCTGCGCGCCGGGCTGACCGAAGTGAAGCTCGAAATCGTCAACTGATCCGGGTATGGCAGCTGCGTAGCCCGCATGCAGGCCAACGGCCGGAATCCGGGAAGTGCCGGAAAATGACCGATTATTCCCGGATTCCGCTACGCTGCATCCGGGCTACGCCCTGCCGTCGGCACCAGATGATCCAGTGCCGTACACGCATCCTAGCGACCCAGCCCGATCAAACCCATAAATCCGCGGAAGAGCCAGGCAATCAGCCCCAGCGCGAGTACGCCGCCGGCCCAGATCGCCACGAACCATGCGACGCGCTTAAGGCGCGCTGGCCGGCCGCGCTCAGCCATCCGGTTCATCAGTGGTATCCATCCCCCTGCCTCACCTTGCCGCGGAAGACGTAGTACGACCATGCGGTATACATGAGAATGAAGGGAATGATGAGCAGCGCGCCGACCAGCGTGAAGCCCTGGCTTTGCGGCGGCGCGGCGGCCTGCCAGATGGAGATGTCGGGCGGAATGATTTGCGGCCAGACGCTGATCGCCAGGCCGGTATAGCCGAGAAAGACCAAACCGAGCACGCACACGAAGGGCCCGGCCTGTGGCTTGCCGGCGAGCAGGTTGAGCAATTGCATGGTGCATACCGCGACAAGGATCGGCACCGGCGCGAACCACAGCATGTTGGGCCACGAAAACCAGCGCTGGGCGATCTGCTCGTGGGCCAGCGGGGTCCATACGCTGACCACGAACATGAAGCCGATCAGCGCCCACAGCAAGGGCTTGGTCATGCGGATCATCGCCGTCTGCAACTCGCCCTCGGTCTTCATGATCAGCCAGCTGCTGCCGAGCAGGCCGTACACCACCAGCAGACCGACCCCGGTAAACAGCGGGAAAGGCGCCAGCCAGTCGAACGGCCCGCCGGCGAAGGCATTGTCGACCACCGGGATGCCTTCGATGTAGGCGCCCAGCGCGACGCCCTGAAAAAAAGTCGCGCTGACCGAGCCGAGAATGAAGGCCTTGTCCCACAGGTGGCGTTCATGATCGTGCGCCTTGAAGCGGAACTCAAAGGCCACGCCGCGGAAGATCAGCCCCAGCAGCATGAAGATCAGCGGCAGGTAGAGGGCGCTGAGCACCACCGCATAGGCGAGCGGAAAAGCCGCCATCAGCCCCGCACCACCAAGCACCAGCCATGTCTCGTTGCCGTCCCACACCGGCGCGACGGTGTTCATCATCACGTCGCGGTCGAAACGGTCGGGCACGAAGGGAAAGAGGATGCCGATGCCCAGATCGAAGCCGTCCATGATCACGTACATCATCACGCCAAAGAAGATGATCAGGATCCAGATCAGCGAAAGATCGATGCCCATGGTTTCAATTCCTTGTCGGCAGGAGTTCGGCTTCGGCCTCGCCGGCTGCCGATATCGGCCGCATCTGCTGCCGTTCGTGGCCCGGACCGCCGACGACCGCCTCGCCCTCGGCGTGCATCACCGGCCCCTTGCGCACCAGCCGCAACATGTAGGCGATGCCGACGCCGAAAACGACACAGTAGACGACGATGAACAGCACCAGCGAAATGGCCAGCGGCAGCACGCCATGGTTGGACACCGCATCCGCGGTACGCTGCAGCCCGTAGACCACCCACGGCTGGCGGCCGATTTCGGTGGTGAACCAGCCGGCGATGATCGCCACCAGCCCGGCCGGCCCCATGACTACGCAAGCACGCAGAAAGTTGCGCGATTCAAACAAGGTGCCGGACCGGCGCAGCAGCACACTCCACACGCCGAGCAGGATCATCAGCATGCCGAGACCGACCATCACGCGGAAGGACCAGAAGACGATGGTCGCGTTGGGTCGGTCCTCGGGCGGAAATTCCTTCAGACCGGGGAACTGACCGTCCCAGCTGTGCGTCAGGATGAGGCTGCCAAGACGCGGAATTTCGACCGCAAAGCGGGTCTCCTCACGCTCCATGTCCGGTATGCCAAAGAGGATCAGCGGCACGCCTTCACCCTCGTGGTTTTCCCAATGCCCCTCCATCGCGGCGAGCTTCGCCGGCTGGTGTTCGAGTGTATTGAGGCCGTGGAAATCGCCGATCACCGCCTGCATCGGCGCCACCACCACCACCATCCACATCGCCATCGACAGCATCTTGCGGATCGCCGGATTGTCGCGCCCCTTGAGCAGATGCCAGGCGGCCGCGGCGGCGACGAACAAGGCGGTCGACAGGAAGGCCGCGACGCTCATGTGGGTGAGCCGATACGGGAAGGAAGGATTGAAGATGACTGCCAGCCAGTCGACCGGAATCAGACGGCCATCGACGATTTCATGGCCCTGCGGCGTCTGCATCCAGCTGTTCGAGGCGAGAATCCAGGTGGTCGATATCAGCGTACCGATCGACACCATCGCGGTGGCCAGAAAGTGCAACCCGGCGCCAACCCGGTTCCAGCCGAACAGCATGACGCCGAGAAAACCCGCTTCGAGGAAAAAGGCGGTGAGCACCTCGTAGGCCAGCAGCGGACCGGTGACGGCACCGGCGAATTCGGAGAAGAAGCTCCAGTTCGTACCGAACTGATAGGACATCACCAGACCGGAGACCACGCCCATGCCGAAATTGAGCGCGAATATCTTCAGCCAGTACAGATACAGATCGCGGTAGACGGTCTGCCCGGTGCGCAGCCACAGCCCTTCGAGTACCACCAGATAGGCGGCGAGGCCGATGGTGATCGCCGGGAAGAGGATGTGAAAGGACACCGTGAAGGCAAACTGAACACGGGCAAGCTCCAGTGCCGTGAGTCCGAACATGCCGATCTCTCCATTGCCCGTGGCGCACGCCGAACCCGCATGTCCGGCGCAACGAACGCGCTTCAATGTATGTCGGCGTTAGTGTAACGATGCAGCAGATCGGTTCCCCGCCGCCGTCACGCGCCGGCCGCTGCGTACTCGTATGTCATTAAGCCGACCAGGCGATTGGTGGACTCAGACCGCCTCGCCAATCGCGGCGCGTTGCAGGTAGAGCCGAAGCAGCGGCGGATGCACGATCAGCGTGTACAGGCACAGCACGAAGACCAGACAAAGCATCTCGATGCGATACGCATAGTCGTGCGGCACCATCAAGACCAGCGCTGCGGATACCGCGCCGCGCAGGCCGCCGAGCATCATCACATGCTGCCAGCTCCGTGGCAGCGGCGCGTGCACCTGGTTGACCAGCAATGCGCCGCCGTAGACGACCACCCCGCGCGACATCAGCAGCACCAGCACGACACCCGGAATGACCCAGCTGAGCGGGAATTCGTGGCTGCCGGTGGCTGCGCCGAGGGCGAAGAAGAGCACGCTCCCGGCCAGCGTTTCGAGGTATTCCCAGAACGACACGAACAGTTCGTCCTCGCGCAGCGCGGCACCGCCCCGCCGCGTGCGGATGAAGGCCAGCGCGGCGCACAGCACGGCAATCACGCCGGAGGCATGCAGTACGCCTTCGGCCAGCAGGTAGCCGCCGTAGGCCAGCAGCAGGGTCAGCGACAGGCCTGAAAAGCGGTTCTGTTCGTTCCAGTGGGTGACCAGTTTGCCGGCGAGCCAGCCGAGCAGCAGACCCAGCGGAATGGCCGCCGCGATGGTCCACGCAAACTTCAGTGCCGCATCGGCCAGATCGAGTTCGCCGCCCGAAAACACCAGCGCATACATGAGGCTGAACAGCACGATGGCGGTGCCATCGTTGAACATCGATTCGCCCTCGAGCAGCACCGAGAGCCGTTGCGGAATGGTGAAGCGCTGGAAGATCGCCCCCACCGCCGACGGATCGGTGGCCGCCACCGCGGCGGCAAACAGCAGTGCGTCGCGCATCGGAATGCCCATCATCCAGGTCAGCGGCAGACCGATGAGGAACAGCGTCAACACCACGCCGATGCCCGCAAAACAGAAGATTGGCAGCGCTTCCTTCGCCAGCGCGCGAGGCGAGAGGTTGCGTGCGCTGGCGAAGATCAGAATCGGCACCAGCAGCCACAGCACCAGCGCCGGGCTCAATTCGACCGCCGGCAGCGCAGGCAGGTACGTCGCTTGCAGCGCGCCGTACGCGACGCCAGCGAGCAGCAACCACGATTCGGGCGGCAGGAAACTGTCGCGCCCGTAATGGCGCAGGCATGCGACGAAAAACAGGAAAATGCACAAGCCGCCGAGGACGATGAGCAGCGGCTGATCGAGCGCGTTCATGGCATCTCCCGTTGGCGCGAGGGCGCTCCCAGCACAATTTCAAGCGTGTGTCGCCGAGCCCAAAAGAACACGCGCCCCGGCTGTTACCCCGGGGCGCGTGTCAGAACGTCCGTCCGGCGCACAGTGCGCAACGTCCGGTCGGGCAAATCGAATTACATCTTGGGCTTGCAGGGGTTCTCGGCAGCACACGGATTGGCTGCCGCGCAAGGGTTGGCGGCCGCGCAGTGATTGGCTGCCGCGCACGGATGTTTCGCCGCACAGGGGTTCGCCGCGCACGGATTCGCCGCGCACGGGCTGGTCGCGGCAGCGCACGGATTCTTGGCCGCGCAGGGGTTGTCGCCAGCGAGTGCGGCGCCGCCAGCCGTCATCAAACCGGCGGTGATGGCGGCGGTAGCGAGGGCACGAGCGGTACGGTTTTTTTGCATTTGAATCTCCTGAGGCGTTTGTGTGATAGACGGTGCGGCGTGTCCGACTCACCCATCGCGCAAGGCGACAGGTTCAACTATGCAGACCGCAACGCGCCGAAAATCCTTACACCGCGTGGGTACACATGAGTGAAGGACAGTCTCGACACGTGAGCGGCAAAGAAACTGCCGCAGACCATCAATGGACACGATAGAGCAGAACCCGCAGCGCAACCGGCGCGACCACAAACGGTTTCAATTGCACGATTCTGTTGCGGAAAGTCGCCTCAGTCGCCCTTGGGATGCAGCATGGCGTGGCGGACCACGGCCTTGACGTCGTCGAGCGGAAGGACATCCTTCTGGCGAAAATTGATGCACCCCTTACCGGTCTTGACGGCCGGATGCCGTTCCCTGAATTGAGCGAGATGCGTCGAACTGCAGGTGTACAGCGAAACATAATTCTTCTGGTTGGCCAGCGCCACCCAGCCATCGCCGTGACTGTAGGTCGGCATCCGGTAGCGCATGTCGATGCGCGCGTCGGGGAAGCATTCGAGAATGGCGGCATGCAATGCATCGAAATGCGGCCGACGCGCCGCCGGCACCGCGTCGAAATAGGCGGCGACGTCCGCGTCCATGGTGTCAGCGGCG
>CBDULG010000162.1:0-7114 GCA_965367985.1 uncultured Rhodocyclaceae bacterium | reverse complement strand
GCGGCGAGAAACACCGCCGGCAGCGACAGCCAGCGCACCAGCGGATGCAGCGGCAAAATCAGCGTGAAGGCGAGCAGCGCCAGTCCTGAGGCGAGCAGCAAGGCCTCCGTCGTGCCGATTTCACCGGTGGCGAGCGGCCGCCCACGGGTGCGCGTGACATGGCCGTCGATATTGCGATCGGCATAGTCGTTGATGACGCAGCCAGCCGAGCGCATGAGCACGGTGCCGAGTACAAAAATCCACACGATGAACGGCGACGGCCGCCCCATGCCGGCAATCCACACCGCCCACAGGGTCGGCCACAAGAGCAGCAATATGCCGATCGGTTTGTCGAGTCGGGTGAGACGTTCGTACAAGCGGAGGCGTTCCGTCAGCGTCATGGCCGCAGATTCAGAATCGCCGGCAGGAAGATTTCGCTGACAAGCAACGCACGGCCTCGCAGGCGAAACAGGCTTCGGCGCGCCCACAGGCTGGCCGGCAGGCGGGGGTGGGTGCCAAGAATCGACATCACTCGATGATAGCGTGCATCGCGCGGGTCGAGCCGCGCGCAGCGCAGCGGCTGGCGGGCGATGCGCGGGTCGGAAAACAGCGCGGCACCCAGCGGTCGCGAACCAATACCGTGAAACAGCCGCCACGCGCCGCGCAGGTTGTGGCGCGGTAGCACCGAACGCGCGTACACCACGGGGATGCCATCGGCGTAGAGAAGCACCTCGCGCAACCACGAACGCTCACCGCGGCGCAGGCCGAGCGCCTCGGCCTCATCGGCATGGGGTCGTGCGGGCGCCTGGCGGATCACTTCGACACGAAAGTCGGTGCAGCGCGCGCGGATGCGCGCGGTGAGCGAACCGGGATCGATCAGCCACGGGCGCAGCGCCGGGCGCACGGTGGCGCGCGGTGGCTGCGCGAGCCAGTCGTCGCGGGTCGAGCGGGAACGGTAGCGAGTGTTTTTGGGCATGATCAACCGGCGCGCATCGTAACAGGTTCAGGCGCGCAGCAAGCCCTCGCGCCCACCCTGCCAGCGCTGAATCACCGCCTCGGCGAGCGCCGGTTGCACGCCAAGCAGATGGACCGCGGTGTCGCGCGCCGCCTCGACCAGCGCGCCATCGGTTTCCAGATCGGCATAGCGCAGCAGCGGCACGCCGCTTTGGCGTGCACCTACGAACTCGCCCGGCCCGCGGATGCGCAAATCTTCGCGCGCGATGATGAAGCCGTCGCTGTATTCGTAGATCACCTTGAGGCGCGCCCGTGCGGTTTGCGGCAGCTCGCCGCCGAAAAGCAGAATACACACCGAATCGGCGCTGCCACGCCCCACCCGGCCGCGCAACTGGTGCAACTGCGCGAGCCCGAAGCGCTCGGCATGTTCGACGATCATGAGGCTCGCATTGGGCACGTCCACGCCCACCTCGATCACCGTGGTGGCCACCAGCACGTGCAACTCGCCGGCGGCAAAGGCCGCCATGGTGGCGCGCTTCTCGTCGGCTTTCATGCGCCCATGCAACAGCCCCACGTTCAAGTCGCCCAGTTGTTCGGCCAGACGGGCGTGGGTGTCGATGGCGGTCTGCAAATCAAGCGCGTCGGATTCCTCCACCAGCGGGCACACCCAGTAGGCTTGGCGCCCTGCGCGGCAGGCATCATGCACCCGTCTGATCACTTCATCGCGCCGCGCCTCGGACACCAGCCGGGTAGCGATCGGCGTGCGACCGGGCGGCAACTCGTCGAGCACCGAGACGTCGAGATCGGCGTAGTAGCTCATCGCCAGGGTGCGCGGAATCGGTGTCGCCGACATCATCAGCATGTGCGGGCTGGCGGCGTCGCCCTTGTCGCGCAACGCGAGGCGCTGGCGCACGCCGAAGCGATGCTGCTCGTCCACCACGGCAAGCGCGAGACGCGGCAGCGTCACCGGATCTTCGATCAGTGCGTGGGTGCCGACAGCAAGCATCGACTCGCCGCTTTGCAGGCGCGCGATCGCCGCCGCACGCGCCTTTTTGCCGACGCTGCCGGCGATCCACTCCACCGTCAGGCCCATCGGTTCGAGCCACGCACTGAGTTTCAAGTAATGCTGTCCGGCGAGGATCTCGGTCGGCGCCATCAACGCGGCCTGCCAGCCGGCCTCGACCGCGCGCAACATGGCGAGCGCGGCGACCACGGTCTTGCCGCTGCCCACGTCGCCCTGCAGCAGGCGCTGCATCGGATGCGGCTGCGCCATATCGTCGGCAATCTGCGCTTCGGCGCGGCGCTGTGCGCCGGTCAGCGCGAACGGCAGGGCGGCAATCAAGGCGCTCGTGTGCGCACCCGTGCCTGCGAGCGGTGGCGCAGTGCGGGCGCGCCGTGCAGCATGGGCCTTGCGCAGCGAAAGCTGTTGTACCAGCAATTCCTCGAACTTGAGCCGCTGCCATGCCGGATGAGTGCGCGCCGCGAGCGCCGTAGCGTCGATGTCGGGCGGCGGCTGGTGCAACAGAGGAATGGCCACATCGAGCGGCATCAAACCGAGTGGACCGCGCAGCGCCTCCGGCAGCATTTCCGCCATCCGATGGCTGCTCAGTGCGCGGTCGATGAGCTTGCGCAACGCGCTCTGCGCAAGCCCCGCGGTGGTCGGGTAGACCGGCGTGAGCGCGCTCGGCAGGGCTTCGCCCGGCGCCACGGTGCGGATGCGCGGATGCACCATCTCGTTGCCGAACATGCCGCCGCGCGCGTCGCCGAACAGGCGCACCCGCTGACCGATCGCCAATTGCTTTTGTTGCTGGGGATAAAAATTCAGCAGGCGCACGGTGAGCGCGCCGCTGTCGTCGCGCACCTGCGCCACCAGTTGCCGCCGGCCGCGCGTGCGCACTTCGCAATCCGCCACGACGCCTTCGACCTGCATCGGTTCGCCCGGCTGCAGATCGGCAATCGCCACGCAACGTGTTTCGTCCTCGTAGCGCAAGGGCAGATGCAGCAGCAGATCCTGCGGGCCATGGATATCGAGCTTGGCCAGCCGAGCGGCCAGTTGCGGGCCGACGCCGGGCCAGCCGCGGCGCGAGGCCTGCGCCGCCTCAGTCATTTACGTGGCGCACTGCCAGACACGACACTCAATCGATGACGAGAATCGCGTCCGCTTCGACCAGCGCGCCCTTGGGCAACTCCTTCACACCCACCGCGGCACGCGCCGGATAGGGCTGCTCGAAATAGCGCGTCATGATTTCATTGACCGTTGCGAACTGGCCAAGGTCGGTGAGATAGATATGCAGTTTCACCACGTCGGCCAGCGAACCGCCCGATGCCGCGGCCACCGCCTTGAGGTTGTCGAAGACGCGCACTGCTTGTGCCTCGAACCCGCTTTCCATTTCCATGCTGGCCGGATCGAGGCCGATCTGACCCGAGATGTACACCGTATTGCCGGCGCGCACCGCCTGCGAATAGGGGCCGATGGCGGCGGGGGCATTGGAGGTGGCGATGATTTGTTTGCTCATGAACGCAGGCTCCGAAAGGGAATGAGGCCGGTCGCCACGGCGGCGCGGCCGGAGCGCGCATTGTACCCGCCATGCCGACCGCCACGGTGCACGAACCTTCGGCGCCCGGCGCGGTCATTGCTGCATGGACGCAGAACTTCAGATCGAGCGCTTGAGCGCACTGCTCGGAGGACCGCGCGACGGCCCACTGCTGCGCTTTGGCCTCGCCAACGCCTGTCTGCAGGCCGGCCGTCACGCCGAGGCGATCAGCTACTACCGCGATGTGCTCGCCCGCGACGAAAAATTTTCTGCCGCCTGGAAGCAACTGGGCAAGGCACTCGTCGCCGACGGCCAGCCCGAAGAAGCGTTGCGGGTGTACCGCGAGGGCCACCAGGTGGCGACCAGCAAGGGTGATTTACAGGCGGCAAAGGAAATGGCGGTGTTCATCCGGCGGCTGGAGACGGCGTCGACCCCGCGGGACGAATGACACACAATCCGGCGCGCGTGCCGCCGCGAGCCGACCATAGCGCGGCTAACCAACGGCGCAGCGCGTTCGCGCGTGATCGATCAAAGGCGACAAGCGGGCGCGGGTCGCATACCCTGAGCGTCTTCGATTTTCCTGCGCGCGGAAAACCGGCAGGCGGCGCACCCCTTGTGGCGGACGCGGCGCGGCGGCCGTGAAACGACCAGCGCCAGCTGCCAAATGGACTGACACCATGCCACACGCTCCGAGCCTCGATGCTCGACCCGACGCGCACGAACTGCTGCGTCTCATCGATACGGTGATGCGCGAGTTGCAGCCTGCGTCGTCACTGCGCGCCGGACTCGACAGCCAATTCGACCGCGATCTCGGACTCGACAGCCTCGCACGGGTCGAACTGCTGGCGCGCATCGAGCGCAAATTCGATGTCCGTCTGCCGTCCGAGGTGCTGGGCACGGCCGAGACGCCGCGACAGCTTCTCGAGGCAGTGGAACAGGCCGGCCATCGTCCCGCAACAGCCACGCCGGCGGGCGAAACGCGCCTCTCCGAACCGGCACCTGCCGAAGGCCAACCGGATCACGCTGCGACACTGCTGGAGGTGCTCGACTGGCATGTCGCGCGCCACCCCGAGCGCACCCATGTCACCTTCTATTGCAGCGATGATGAAACCGAAACGCTGAGCTACCAGCAGCTCGCCGACGCCGCCGCGGGCATCGCCGGGGCGCTGACACGCATGGGCGTTCAGCCAGGCCACGCCGTGGCACTGATGCTGCCTTCAGGGCTGGATTTCTTCCGCTGCTTCATCGGCATACTCGTCGCCGGCGCCGTGCCGGTGCCGATCTATCCGCCCGCGCGGCCGGCCCAGCTCGAGGATCATTTGCGCCGCCAGGCGGGCATTCTGCGCAACTGCGAAGCGCGCGTGCTGATCACCTTCGACCGCGTACGGCCGCTCGCGCGCATGCTCACCGGGTTGTCGCCGGCCCTCACGCGCGTCGCCACGCCGGCCGATCTAACCGCCGTGCGGCTGGCGCGCCCGCCGGTAAGCGCGCAGGACCTCGCGCTGCTGCAATATACCTCCGGCTCAACCGGCGACCCCAAGGGCGTGATGCTGACGCACGCCAACCTGCTCGCGAACATCCGCGCCATCGGCGATGCGGTCGGGATAAATTCGACCGACGTCGGCGTAAGCTGGCTGCCGCTCTATCACGATATGGGGCTGATCGGCGCCTGGCTGGGCAGCCTCTACCACGCCTTTCCGCTGGTGCTGATGTCACCACTGGATTTCCTCGCCCGCCCCGAGCGCTGGCTGTGGGCAATCCATCACCACCGCGGCACGCTGACCGCGGCGCCAAACTTCGCCTTCGAGCTGTGCGTGAAGCGCCTTGCCGACGCGCCGCTGGCGGGGCTTGACTTGTCCTCATGGCGTTTCGCCGCCAACGGCGCCGAGCCGATCAGCCCCGACGCGCTCGAACGCTTTGCCACGACCTTTGCGCCAGACGGCCAGAAGCCGGAAACGGTGACGCCGGTTTACGGCCTGGCCGAATGCTCGGTCGCGCTCACCGCCACGCCGCAAGGGCGCGGCGCGCGCATCGACCGCGTGGACCGCGAGGCACTGATCACCCGCGGCAACGCACAGATCGCCCCGCCCGAGGACACCACGGCAATACGCTTCGTCTCCTGCGGCCTTCCACTGACCGGACACGAACTGCGCATCGTTGACGATGCCGGCCGCGCGTTGCCCGAGCGCGTCGTCGGCAGCCTGGAGTTTCGCGGCCCGTCGGCCACCCGCGGCTATTTCCGCAACCCGCCGGCGACCGACGCGCTCTTCCGCGACGGCTGGCTGGTGAGTGGCGACTATGCCTATCTCGCCGACGGCGAGGTCTATTTTACCGGCCGCGCCAAGGACATGATCATTCGCGGCGGGCGCAATTTCTACCCTTACGACCTGGAGCAGGCAGTCGGCAACCTCGACGGCATCCGCAAAGGCTGCGTCGCCGTGTTCGGCGCAGCCGACGCGCAGCACGCCGGCGAACGGCTGGTCGTCGTCGCCGAGACACGCGAGCACGATGCCGCCGCGCGCCAAGCGCTGGAGCGTCGCATCGTCGCCACCGCGTCAGATGTGCTCGGCCTGCCGCCCGATGCGGTGGTGCTGGCGCCGCCGCATGCCGTGCTCAAGACGTCGAGCGGCAAGATCCGTCGCGCGGGCATCCGTGACGCCTACCACAGCGGTACCCTCGGCAAGCCAACGCGTGCGCCCTGGCTGCAGGCGATGCGGCTGTGGGCGTCAAGCCTGCGCGGCCGGCTGCGCGACGGGGTTCACCGCGCGGGCGGTCTGCTCTATGCCACCTGGGTGTGGATCGGTTTCGCCTTGCTCGCGCCGCTCGCCGCGCTGGCGATCTTTGCCTTGCCGCGGCGCGATCAACGCTGGACGGTGTCGCGCGCTCTCGCCCGCCTGTTCCGCGCGCTCACTGGCTGCCCGCTGCGGGTCGCAGGACTCGAGCATCTGCCGTCGGGCCCGTGCGTGCTGGTGGCCAATCATGCGAGTTACGCCGACGGCCTCGTGCTCGCCGCCGCGCTGCCGCATCCGGTGGCCTTTGTCGCAAAGGCCGAGTTCAGGCGAAACTGGCTTATGCGGCCGCTGTTTGAGCGCATGGGTGCGCGATTCGTCGAACGTTTCGACTCGCAGCAAGGCGTTGCCGACGCACAGGCGCTGGCCGACGTCGCACAGGCCTGGCCACCGCTGCTCTTTTTTGCCGAAGGCACATTCACTCCGCGCGCGGGCTTGCAGCCGTTTCGCCTCGGCGCCTTCAAGGTCGCCTCGCAGAATGGCCTGCCGGTGGTGCCGGTCGCCATTACCGGCACCCGCGATTTGCTGCCGGCGGGCTCATGGCGCCCGCGGTGCAGCGCGTTGTGCGTCACCGTCTGCCCGCCAATCACGCCCGGCGGCGAAGACTGGCATTGCGTGCTCGCCCTGCGCGACGGCGTGCGCGGCGCCATTCTGGCCCATTGCGGCGAGCCGGACCTGGCAAGCCACTGAACCGCGACGCGGGCGCAGCAAATTTCCCTTGCCGGCGCGCCCCCGCCCGCTATGCTGAACTCACCACATCGTGCAAGAGCGCGTTGCGTTCGCCCTAGCGCGATGCCCTTGTGTGCGTCGAATCAATCCGGGCGGCTGCGCGTGCCAATCGCCATTTCCCAACGGAGC
>CBDULG010000161.1:0-7161 GCA_965367985.1 uncultured Rhodocyclaceae bacterium | reverse complement strand
CGAGCGGCGGCTCGGCGTAAGGCTCATGCACCGCTCGACGCGCGGCCTCACGCTGACCGATCTGGGCGAACGCTTTCTTGAAAGTGCGCGTCAGTTGCTCAAGGATTTCGACGACGCCGAGGCCGGCATCAGCGCCGGGCGCGATACCGTCCGGGGTCATCTCGTGGTGTCGGCGCCCGCCGCCTTCGGACGCATTCATGTCGCCCCGCACGCGCCGGCCTTCAAGGCGACGCACCCGGACCTCAAGCTCTCGTTCAACTTGACGGACAGCGTCGTCGATCTCGTCCGCGAGGGCTACGACATGGCACTGCGTATCGGCGAAGTGACCGATCCGAACTATGTCGCCGTACGGCTATTCGCGAATCGCCGCGTTGTGTGCGGCACCCCGGACTATTTCGAGCGTCACGGCGTTCCGCGCACGCCCGAGGATCTCGCGGAACACAACTGCCTCGCCTTCAACCTTCAGGGCGGGCAGCAGCGCGGCTGGAGTTTCATGCACGATGGCAAACTGGTGGCGGTGCGCGTCGATGGCGACCTGGACTGCAACGATGGCGAGTTGCTGTACGGCTGGGTCAAGCAAGGCCTCGGCGTCGGCTGGCGCTCGACCTGGGAGATCCAGTCCGAACTCAAACGCGGTGAACTGGTGACTGTGCTCGACGACTACGCCGTGCCCAGCTACGACATTCAGGCGGTGTACCCGCAGCAGCGCTACCTGCCCGCCAAGGTCCGCCATTTCATCGACTACCTCAAAGTCATCTACAACGCGCCGGGGTATTGGGAAGGCGGTGGGTAGCGTC
The DNA here is from genome assembly GCA_965367985.1 of uncultured Rhodocyclaceae bacterium. Taxonomy (GTDB): domain Bacteria; phylum Pseudomonadota; class Gammaproteobacteria; order Burkholderiales; family Rhodocyclaceae; genus Nitrogeniibacter. Next base: position 6,364 of record CBDULG010000161.1, on the reverse strand, counting down.
GTGGTGGGATCTTGGCGAGATTTGAATCGAATTTGAAGGCACAACTATTGCTGCCTTTGTGTTTGCACGCGGCGTGCCGGCATGCGGGGCCGTTCTGGGTGCCGGCCTGCGCCGGAACGACGGCAGAGGACGCTTCGCCGCCACGGGGCCGCTCAAGCGTCCGTCATTCCGGCGCAAGCCGGAATCCAGAAGCCACGATCGCTTTGGCGCAGACGGTAGCGTGTCAGGCCACGCGTTTCGCGTCGCTGCAAGTCTGCGCACGTTTCCGGCCCTTGCGCACGACAAGTCGGCACACACCGGCCAGCGCAATCGCGCTCACCACCCACATGGCGAGGTGGATCGTCTGGTCGTCATGGCCGGGGTGGGCGAACGCGGTCGCTGTCGTGGCGGCGAATCCGGCAAGCGTCTTGAAGGTGGGTTTGAGCATCATGGTCTCCCTGTTTCGGCTCAGGCCGCGGCGGGCGCGCGCAGCAGGCCTTCGGTTTCGATGAATTGGATGATGTCGTCCAGCCCCTGGCCGGACTTGAGATTGCTGAAGACGAAGGGGCGCTGACCGCGCATCTTGCGCGCGTCGCGATCCATGATTTCCAAGCTCGCGCCCACCAGTGGCGCGAGGTCGATCTTGTTGATCACCAGCAGGTCGCTCTTGGTGATGCCGGGGCCGCCCTTGCGCGGGATCTTGTCGCCGGCGGAGACGTCGATCACGTAGATCGTGAGGTCCGACAGCTCGGGCGAGAAGGTTGCTGCAAGGTTGTCGCCACCCGATTCGATGAAGACGATCTCGAGTCCGGGAAAGCGCTGGGTGAGCCGGTCCACGGCCTCCAGGTTGATCGACGCATCTTCGCGGATGGCGGTGTGCGGGCAGCCGCCGGTTTCCACGCCGATGATGCGCTCGGGGTCGAGGGCCTCGTGGCGCACCAGGAACTGCGCGTCTTCGGCCGTGTAGATGTCGTTGGTGACCACGGCGATGTCGAAGCGCTCGCGCAGCGCGCTGCAAAGCGCGAGGGTGAGCGCGGTCTTGCCGGAGCCGACCGGGCCGCCGATGCCGACGCGTAGTGGAGCGTTATGAGGTGTTGTCATGGACAGTTCTCTCGTTGAAATCATGACCGGAACAGTCGTGTGTATTGGGTTTCGTGATGGCTGCTTGCCAGCGCGAAGCCGGGGCAGAAGTTGCTCCATTGCTCTTCGGGAAGGGTGAGCGCGCTTGCTGCCAGCGCGGGAAGATCCTGCCCGAGACGCGCAAGCAGCCGTTGCCCGGCAGACTGGCCGAGCGGCACCAGCTTGACGGCCGCCATCACTTGGTTTTCCAGCCAGCACCACAGGTAGGCGGGCAGCGCCTGATCGAGTGGAATAGCGCATGCGCTGGCCGCTGCGGTCCATGCGGTGGGGTAGGCCGGTGAATCGATGCGTGCGAGTCCATCAGCCGGATCGGCCATAGCGTTGAAGGCGTCGAGCGTGTCGAGCAGGCGCACCAGCGAATAGCCCATCTGCACGGTCTCGGCGCGCAGTTCACTGGTTTCCCGGCTCGCAAGGAATTCATCGTTGAGCCGCGCCGCTTCGGCAACGTCAGCGGCCGCCCAGGCGCGATACAAGGCCGCGACCAATGGCGCTTCGAATGAGGCCACGCTGTGCCGCAACAGATCGGATATCCATTCGCGGGCGTCCAGTTCGCCCTTGAGCGCGCCGCTTTCGGCCGCCCATTCGAGCCCTTGGGAGTAGGTGTAGGCGCCGACCGGCAAGGTTGGACTGCTCAGCTGCAGGAGGCGGATCAGTGCCAGATTCATGCGCTCGCCGTGCGGGCCGTGTACTCGTGGATGCGCGGACTGCGGCGGTCCACGCTGTCGCCGTGATTGTGAGTGTGGCCAGGGGCGTATGCACCGGACTCGGGTTCGAATGGTGCCACGAGCGCGTGCACATCGCAGCCGATCGTGCTGAGCATCATCTCAAGCACATGGTCGGCGGCCAGCCTGAGCCAGGCGCCGCGCATGTCGCCGCCCACCTGGACCGCAACGTGGCGGTTGCCGAGGTGATACGCGGCGCAGGTCAGATCGAGCAGGTTGTCGCAGCGCGCTTCGAGCAAGGACTCGTCCGCGGCAAAAACCTCGACGATGCTGCCGTCGCTCGCCAGCAGCCGGTGGCCGCCGCGCAGGATGGTGCCGCGGGGCAGAAACAGGCCGAGCGTTTCGCCGCTGTCCAGCGTGGTGCGCAGACGGCTCTTGGTGCGGTAGTCGTAGCTCAGCGTGAGACTTCGCGTGGCGGGCGCGTCGCCCTCGTAGAAATCCTCGATGAACAGCATGACGGGCTCCTCAGAACAGAAAATAACGCTGCGCCATGGGCAGCACGGTGGCCGGATCGCAGGTCAGCAACTGGCCGTCGGCACGTACCTCGTAGGTTTCGGGATCGACTTCCAGCGCCGGCATCCAGCCGTTGTGCACCATGTCGGTCTTGCGCACGGTGCGCACATGCTTGACGGCGACGAGCGGCTTTTGCAGGCCGAGGCCGACCAGCGCGCCGATCGCGATCGCCGCTTGCGAGGTGAAGGTGACGGAGGTCTTGAGCGCGCCGCCGAAGCTGCCGAACATTGGCCGGTAGTGCACCGGCTGAGGCGTGGGAATGGAGGCGTTGGGATCGCCCATCGCAGCTGCGGCGATCATGCCGCCCTTGATGATCAGGCTCGGCTTGACGCCGAAGAATGCCGGCTTCCAAACCACCAGATCGGCCAGCTTGCCGACCTCGATCGAGCCAACCTCGTGGGCGATGCCGTGGCTGATTGCGGGGTTGATGGTGTACTTGGCGATGTAGCGCTTGGCGCGGAAATTGTCGGTGCGCGCGCTGTCTTCGGCCAGCGCACCACGCTGCAGCTTCATCTTGTGCGCAGTTTGCCAGGTGCGGATGATCACCTCGCCAACGCGGCCCATCGCCTGGCTGTCGGAGCTCATCATCGAGAACGCGCCCAGATCGTGCAGGATGTCTTCGGCGGCGATGGTCTCCCGGCGAATGCGCGATTCAGCGAAAGCCACGTCCTCGGCAATCGCCGGATCGAGGTGGTGGCACACCATCAGCATGTCGAGGTGCTCGTCGATGGTATTGACCGTGTACGGGCGCGTCGGGTTGGTCGAGCTGGGCAGCACGTTGGGCAGGCCCGCCAGCTTGATGATGTCGGGCGCGTGGCCACCGCCCGCGCCTTCGGTGTGATAGGTGTGGATGCAACGGTCTTTGAAGGCCGCGGCGGTGTGCTCGACATAGCCCGACTCGTTCAGCGTGTCGGTATGAATGGCGACCTGCACATCCATATGCTCGGCCACGCTCAGGCAGTTGTCGATCGCCGCCGGCGTGGTGCCCCAGTCTTCGTGCAGCTTGAGGCCGATGGCGCCGGCCACCACCTGTTCCTTGAGCGCGCCGGGAAGCCTCGCGTTCCCCTTGCCCATAAAACCCAGGTTCATCGGAAAGGCGTCGGCAGCCTGCATCAGTTTCTGGATATGCCAGGGGCCGGGCGTGCACGTGGTGGCGTAGGTGCCGGTGGCCGGGCCGGTTCCGCCGCCGAGCATGGTGGTGATGCCGCTCATCAAGGCTTCTTCGATCTGCTGCGGGCAGATGAAGTGGATGTGGGCGTCGATGCCGCCGGCGGTGATGATGTTGCCCTCGCCGGCGATGATCTCCGTGCCCGCGCCGATCGGAATTGTCACGCCCGGCTGGATGTCAGGATTGCCGGCTTTGCCGATGGCGCTAATGCGGCCATTCTTGATGCCGATGTCCGCCTTGACGATGCCCCAGTAGTCGACGATCAGTGCGTTGGTGATGACCGTGTCGGCGACGTCACCCGAGAGGCGCTGACTTTGGCCCATGCCGTCGCGAATCACCTTGCCGCCGCCGAATTTCACCTCTTCGCCGGGAATCGTGTAATCGCCTTCGACTTCACTCCACAGCTCGGTGTCGGCCAGCCGCACGCGATCGCCGGTGGTCGGGCCGAACATCTCGGCATAGGCCTGGCGGGAAATCTTTGCGACCATCTCAGAGCGCTCCCATGATCTGGCCGTTGAAGCCAAATACGTACCGATCGCCGCTCAGCGCGACCAGTTCAACGGTGCGCATCTGTCCCGGTTCGAAGCGCACTGCCGTGCCGGCGGCGATGTTGAGCCGGAAACCGCGCGCCGCCGCGCGCTCGAAGGCGAGCGCCGGATTGGTTTCAAAGAAGTGGTAGTGCGAACCGACCTGCACCGGACGATCACCCGTGTTGGTCACTTCGAGCGTGATCGTCTCGCGGCCGCTGTTCAGTTCGATCTCGCCGTGCTGAATATCCATTTCTCCGGGAATCATCCGCGGCGGCCCTCCCGCCGAGCCGGCTCAGGGGAGGCGCCAGCCCCCCCGGGGGGCAGCGAGCGGATGACGCGAGCGTGGGGGACCATATCTCTCCCTTAGATAATCGGGTTGTGGACGGTGACCAGCTTGGTACCGTCCGGGAAGGTCGCTTCGACCTGAATCTCGGGGATCATCTCCGGCACGCCTTCCATCACCTGGTCGCGGGTCAGTACGGTCGTGCCTTCGCTCATCAGCTCGGCCACCGTTCGGCCGTCACGCGCGCCTTCCATGATGCCGGCCGAGAGCAGGGCAACCGCTTCCGGATAATTAAGCTTGAGGCCGCGGGCCATGCGCCGTTCGGCCAGCAGGGCAGCGGTGAAAATGAGCAGCTTGTCCTTCTCGCGCGGGGTCAGTTCCATTGGCGTCCTCAGGTGTTCCAGATGCGGGGGATGCAGGCGTCGTGGCCGGTCAGTGGCGGGCGCAGTTGCTGCCAAAGGGCGATGAACCACTGCCGGCCGGCCTCGACGCAGTCGCCCAGATAGCGGGCGACCAACACGTCGTCCTGCAATAGCGATACGGCGCCGTCGCCACGCGCCGGAGTAGACGCGCGGCAGGCTGCCAGTACGTCGCCGTCGAGTGGGTGACCGACCGCCAGCATCGTGCCGCTCACCGGATGATCGCCAAGCCCGACAGGCGAATGCATCAAGCGGCTGCCGCCGGCCATCCGGCATTGCTCGCGCCACACGCTGCGACCAGCACGCCGGATGCGAATCGACTGAGTGAAATCACCGCAATCAAACCGCTCGCCGCTACCGTGCCGCCCGAAAGCGGTCATTTCGGTGGCGATCAGGCGCGCGCTCGCGGCCAGTTCGATTTCGGTATGCAGGCGCGCGATCGCGCGGTTGAAGACGATGTTCTCCTGCGGCAGCCATTCGAGCACGCCGTCGTCTTCGACACGCAGGTGTTGGCGCATCACCGCTTCGCTGCCGTTGCTTCGGTACCACTTGCCCGCGCCCGGTGTGGTCAGCAAGGCATGCGCGCCGGTCGCAACGGTGGCTTCGACGCGCAAGGCGTCGCCACCCGCAATACCGGAGGGCGGATGGAGCACGATGGCGTGGCAAATCGATTCGCCTTCCGGGTATAGCGCTTTTTGCAGGCGCAGCGGCCCTTCGTGGGTGCGGCTTGCTAACACGGTGCGCGCTCCGCGCCGTTCGAAGCCGACCGAGAGACGCGCGGGCCACGATGCAGGGGCGAGCGCGCCGGGCGCCAGCGGAAGGACGAGCGGGGCATTCATGTCCACCCCTTTGCAACATGCGGGCCACTTTGGTGCGTTGTGCCGATTGGCACGAGAATTGGCGGGATAACTGGGATTAAGCGTCGACTTACGCCCGGATCGCTCGAATATCGGGCGTCGCGATGCATCAATTCGGTGCGTGCGCACCAAGCGCGCACCGCGCTGGTGCCTGCGCGTGAAGTATCACACGGACAATGCGTCGCGTACGCCGTGATCGGCCATCTCGTCGCCACGGCCGCGCATGATGATTTCGCCGCGTTCCATGAGCAGGTAATGGTCGGCCAGTGATTCGGCGAAGTCGTAGTACTGCTCGACCAGCAGGATCGCCATTTCGCCGCTGTTTGCAAGCAGGCGGATGGCGCGTTCGATGTCCTTGATGATCGATGGCTGAATGCCTTCGGTGGGCTCGTCGAGAATGAGCAGCTTCGGCCCCATCGCCAATGCGCGCCCGATCGCCAGTTGCTGCTGCTGCCCGCCCGACAGATCGCCCCCACGGCGCCGCATCATCTTGAGCAGGACCGGGAACATCTCGAAAATGCGGTCCGGCAGCTCGGTGCGGGCCGGGCAGGTGGCGAGACCCATCTGCAGGTTCTCTTCCACGGTAAGGCGCGGAAAAATCTCGCGGCCCTGCGGCACGTAGCCGATGCCGGCCTTGACGCGGGCGTACGACGGCGCGCGGGTGATGTCGTGTTCGCCGAAGGTGATGGTTCCGCTTTTCGACGGCACCACGCCCATGAGCGTCTTCAGCAAGGTCGTTTTGCCGACGCCGTT
>CBDULG010000160.1:0-7163 GCA_965367985.1 uncultured Rhodocyclaceae bacterium | reverse complement strand
TGCGGCCGAGCTTGATGCCCGACGCTGCCATGACGCTGTAGAGGGCTCGGTATTTGCGGCTATTGCGCAGCGCCTCCTCGTTCGCGCCATGCACCACCATCATGGTTGGCGCCGGGCCGTCGTCCTTGGCCGGCTCGCCGAGCACCACGTGATATCGATCATCCTGGGCATTGAAACGTGTCACGAGATCTGTCAGTTGCGCGGCGCGCGTGGCGTCCAGGTCATGGGTCAGCGTCACCTGATGCGGCGCTTTGCCGGCACCCGCCTGTGCCGCCAGTGCCAGCGCGGCCACCCCAATGATGCCTTGCACGGCGTTGAGCCATTTCATAGTGTCTCCTGTTGTCCGCCGCCCGCGTCGATTCGGGCGTGAACAGACGCTAACGGCACACCCTCAAGGTTTGTTGAGCGGTGACGATAGCTTTCATTGTGATACCTGAGCGACGCCGATACAACGACGAGGCCGAAAAGCCCTTCTCGCCGCGGCGCCGCGCCGCACACTTGCTCAATCGAGGTTTGAGAATGAATCGCATTGTGTTTGCCCCGATGCTGCTCGCCGCCGCGCTGAGCGGATGCGAACCGCTGGGCATCCCCGACCCGGCAAAGGAAGCGGAACGCGCGCAGGCCGAAGGCGAAGCGATCGGCAGCGCCTGCCGCCACGCCGGCCGTGCGCTCGAGGACTGCTATGCACGCAATCCCGAGGCTGAAAAATCTGCCGTGTTCGCCGGCTGGCTGAGCATGAACGACTACATGACCGAGAACAATCTCGAAATAATCAAGCCGCCGCCCGATGTGCCGCCGGCCAGCGATCGGGGCGAAGCGAAGACCGGCCGCGCAACGGAAGAAGCGCCGGCCGAACACGCGCCCGGCGAACGACAGCCCCGACGCTCCTGACGACGGACGCGGCGCGCTGCCCTGAAAAGGCGCATGCAGGTCTTATATCAGCGCTGCGGCGGCATTTTCATGGTGGGCGTGCCACCAGGCGATGAACTCGGCAACAGATGCAGGTCGCGCAAACAGATAGCCCTGGAGCCGATCGCATCCCATTGCCGAAAGTACATCGGCGTCTGCCTGCGTCTCGACGCCTTCAGCAACCGTTTCGAGGTCATAGGCACGGGCCAGCGCGAGCACCGCTTCGACGATTGCCGCGTCGCGATGACCGGAACGGATGCCGGAGACGAACTGACGGTCGATCTTCAATTCGTCGATGGGGAGCCGCCGCAGGTGGGCGAGCGACGAGTACCCGGTGCCAAAGTCGTCGAGCGCCACGATGGCCCCCTGGGCACGCAAGCGGCTGAGCACCTGCTCCACCACCGGGTCGTCCGACAACACCGCGCCCTCGGTCAACTCGAAGCCCACGCGGCCCGGTGGCACACGCCAGTTGGCGAGCGACTGCGCGACGAGGTCGGGCAACTCGACATCGCGTACGTCGGTAGCGGTCAAATTGAGCATGATGCGAACATCCACATCCGCGCGCGCAAGTTCGTCGGCAATGCGCGCAACACGGGCGATGAGCAGGCGCGACACCTGCGCTACCATGCCAAGCCGGGCGGCCACGTCGATGATGGCTGGCGGGGGCACCCACTGACCATCCTCACGCTGCCAGCGCAGCAAGGCTTCGACACTGCTGCACCGGCCAGTACCGCAAGTAACCTGCGGCTGGAGATACAGTTCAAAACGCTGCAGATGCAAGGCGCGCGTGAACTCCTGCTCGAACAGCGTCTCCGCTTCGGCCTCACGCGCCACGTCCGTGTCGAACATCGTCACCGACTGTCCGCGGTTGCCACCGACGAACAGCGCCGCGCGCGCTGCGCGCTCCAGCGTCGCCGCGTCGCGTCCGTCGGCCGGGGCACTGGCGCAACCGGCACCCACCGCCATGCGAACATGCGGTCCGGCATGTCCGAGCATGCACTCTGCCACTTGCTGAAGTTTGTTGGCGGCGAGCAGGGTTTGGCCCGGAGAGCGCATGCCGCTTTGCACCAGCGCCCATTCGTCGCCACCGGTCACGCACAGGATGTCGCCTTCGCGGACCACCTCGCGCAATCGATCGCTGATCTGTCGCCGCAGCTGCTCGCGCGCCTCGACGATCAGGCCGTTGGCCGAAGCCGACGCCGGTAGCAGGCGCAGAATGATCAAACCAACCGGCGCGTTTTCTGTTGCTTCGGTCACTTTGCTGCTGAGCAGACGCTCGAAATAAACACGGTTGGGCAGACGGGTGGACGTTTCGGCCAGCGCGAGCGCCTCGCCGCGCGTGCGTTCGCGCGCCAGCGCCACGTTCGCCAAGTGCGCAGACAGCGCCCAGATCACGCGCAGCAAGCCCGTCAGCAGATCAAGCTCGAGCTCGACGATCGCGGCGCGGCCGCCCACCAGGCGCTCGCGACACGCCGCCATCAGCGCGCCACCTGCCGACCAGGGGAAATCATCGGCTACACCGGCATCGAGGCAGGCACACCAGCGGGTCGCGAGTCGGTCGAACCAGTCAGGCTCGCCCTTCCAGAAGCAAATGTTGAGCAATTCGTCGCAGAATTCAGCTTCTGACAATGCAGCGCGCGCATCGACTGGTGCACCGGCGCGCGCGAGGAAACCGGCGAGGAAATCGTCTTGAATATCATCGCGCGAAATCACGCGGCCAAATGCGCGAATCGCGGCGCGATCGGCCTCACGGTACCCCTGCATCGCGAGCAGGCGTTGCAACGCCTTCGCACTCAGCGCAGGCGCGCAGAAATCCGAATCCGCCAGCCGCGCGCTCATGACAGATAGAACTCCTGCGGGTCGATGTCGAACGCGCCCGCGGGAAGCGCTTTCTTGATGGAGTACATTGTTCCGTCCGGGGCGGTCGGGTCGTAGACCAGATCGAGCGTGGGCGGATATTTGTTGGGCGTTTTGTCGGCAGCGAGCAACACGAGCACACGGGGCTTGAGACGCCGCACCCGGTTCTGGCCGATTACCACCGCAACCTCGCCGGAGTGCAACTCGACCAGCGTGCCCACCGGGTAGAGTCCGACGCACTGGATGAAGGCATCGACGATGGATTCGCCAAACCATGCGCCGCGCATCTTGTTGACTTCCTCAAGCGCTTGCTGCGAGCTGTATGCCTCGCCCCAGGGCCGTTGGCGCGTCATTGCGCAGTAGGTATCGACGATGCCCGCCATCTGCGCCTGTGTGCCAATGCTGTCCCCTTCCAGCTGGCGGGGATAGCCGGACCCGTCAAAACGTTCGTGATGGCGAGAAACGATCTCCAGCAGTTCACTGTCCGTCTCATCCGCCGCCTTCAGTATGTCGACCGAATGGGTGACATGCGAACGGAAGATTTCCCGTTCCTGCGGCGTGATCGCGCCGGTTTTCTGGAGCAGCCCTGCGGGAAGCCTGACTCTGCCGATATCCTGCATCAGACCCACGGTGCCCAGGCGTGACATCTCGGCCGCCTCGAGGCCAAGCGTTCGCGCGAAGGTCATCAGCAGCACGCTGACGTCGAGCGCATGATCGTAGGCGTACTGATCGGTGCGCTTGAGACGCGTCAGCCACAACAGTGCGTCCGGATTGCGCACCACGCTGTGCATCATGTCATCGACGCCGCTGCGCACGCGCTCCATGTCGGGGCGCAGATTGTTCTGCACGTCATTGATCAGTTGCTCGACCGAGCTGAGCACTTCGACGTACACAGGCGCCGCACTGACCAGTTCGTCTTCCACCGCAACCTCTTCAATCCACACGGTTGCAGACGAACCGGCACCGGCCGCATCGTGACCAGCACTTTTCTCGGCTGCGTCGGCGCTGGTCTTGCGTCGCCGAGACGGCCGCGGCGCCTCGCCGCGCTCGGCGAACAGCCGACCGAAAAGTCCGCGCCAACCGCTGGTCAATATTGAGGAGCCCACTGACGTGCCGCCGGCCAGCGGCGATGCGGCGCGTTCGCGCGCATCGCTGTCGCGATGCACGCGAACGTCATCGGGATGATGACGCGGTTGCGACTCGGTCGCGGAGCGCATGTCGGGCGCCGGCGTGTCCCCGCCGCTGCGCAACCAGCGCATCACTTCGACAAAATCCCGCCGCGGCGGTGATTGCGCCTGTTTGCGCGCCACGCGCACACTGCCGGCGAGGCTAGCGCCGACCGTCGATGCTACCGGTTCGCGCTTCTCGACGCGTTGATGTTCTTCGCTGCTGCGCTGCCAATCGACATACACGAAGCGGCATAGCGACTGCACCTGCTGTACCGTCTGCGCGTCCTCGAGTACGAAACCCTGAATGAGGAAAGGCGAATCCAGCCACGGGCGATCGAGTTCAGCGACAAACATGCCGGGCTTGAGATCAGAGGCAGCAACGATTTCTTTCACGTATCAAGTTCAACCATGTGATGCGCGCGTCATGGCGCGGGATTACCGTTGCACAGGTGGATCCGGTTGATCGCCTCGCGCATCGTGTCCGTGACGACACTATCGGCGGCGGCGAGGTTTTCTTGAAGCTGCGCCAATGTCGTCGCGCCGATGATCGTGCTCGTCACGAAAGGGCGGCTATAGGTCCAGGAAAGCGCCAGGGTTGCAGGGGAGATGCCGAGCTCGCGCGCCAACGCGACATAGGCTGCGGTCGCTGCGGCCACGCCGGGTTTTTCGTAACGCTGACCAAAGCCCGGAAACCGTGTCAGCCGCCCTGCCGCCTCGGGATCATCGAGATACTTTCCGCTCAAAAGTCCGAACGCAAGCGGCGAATAGGCCAGCAAGCCGACGTTCTCGCGCTGGCACATTTCGGCAAGGCCGTACTCAAAGGCGCGATTCATCAAGTGATAGTTGTTCTGCACCGATACGATCGCCGGCAGATCGTGTGTGCGCGCCGCGTCGAGAAACGCCATCACACCCCACGGGGTCTCGTTCGACAGCCCGACGTAGCGCACCTTGCCCGCCCGCACACAGGTGGCAAGCGCCTCGAGCTGTTCGTGTATCGGCGTGCACGGGCGCTCCGCATTGGCGTCGAATTCCCATTCGCCGAACTGGGGCACATTGCGCGCCGGCCAGTGCAACTGGTACAGATCGATGTAGTCGGTCCGCAAACGTTCGAGGCTGCCCTCCAGCGCGGCGCGAATGTTGACCGCGTCGAGCGCGGGTGGACCCTTGCGAATCCATTGCAGATTGCGCGCCGGACCGGCCACCTTGGTCGCCACGATCACCTTGTCACGCGGCTGACGACGCAGCCAGTTGCCGACGATGCGCTCGGTGGCGCCGTAGGTCTGGGCGCGCACCGGCACCGGATACATCTCGGCCGCATCGATAAAATTGACGCCCGATGCGGTGGCGTAATCGAGTTGGGCGTGCGCTTCCGATTCGGTGTTCTGCTCGCCGTACGTCATCGTGCCGAGGCATACCTTCGATACCGACAATCCGCTGTTACCCAGTTGACGCTTTTCCATATGTCGCTCTCCAATTGGTGGTTCGCCGGCTTGCTCGCAAGACGCACAATCTTGCGGGCAATAAGGCGATGGCCCACGTCTCACCGGTATGATCCGGCAATGTGCCACCGTTGCGCGCCGCTGCCCCGCGATGCCTGAACCTGCCGACGCTTCCGCCCTGCTCATCCAGTGCCGCCGCGGTTTTGAAAGCGAAGCGGCTGCCGAAGTTCGCGATCGGGCTGCCGATCGGCATATGGTGGGCACGGCACGGTTCCATGCGAACGATGGTTACGTTCTGTTTCATCCCGAGGAGGCGACGACGTGGCAGGCCCTGCAGCGCGCGTTACCCCTGCGCGGCCTGTGCTTTGCCCGCCAGGCATGGCCGGTGATTGCCTATCTGCCGTCGCTGCCATCAAGGGATCGCATTACGCCGATCACCGACTGCCTGAAATCGGCGCGCACTGCGGTGTGCGGCATCATGCTCGAACATCCCGACACCAACGAAGGCAAGATGAGATCGGGGTTTTGCAAACGCTTTGCCGCGCCGCTCAGTAGCGCGCTGGAGCACGCCGGCATGCTCAAGCCCGCCCAGCGACGCTTGCCTCAACTGCAACTCTTCTTCGCCGATGCTTGCCAGACATGGATCGGCTTGAGCGACGCGGCGGCCTGCAGCGCGTGGCCGATGGGCGTCGTGCGCCTGCGCATGCCGCGCGAGGCGCCCAGCCGGTCAACGCTTAAACTCGCCGAAGCGCTGCTCACCCTGCTAGATGACACCGAGCGCGAGCGCTGGTTGCGTCCTGGCGGGAAGGCGGTCGATCTGGGCGCGGCGCCGGGTGGCTGGAGCTGGCAACTGGCGAACCGCGGCCTGCGCGTCACGGCGGTCGACAACGGCCCGATGGACGCGCGCCTGATTGCTGACGGCCTCGTCACCCATGTGCGCGCCGACGGATTCGTCTGGCGCCCGCCGGGCCGCGTCGACTGGCTGGTGTGCGATATGGTCGAACAGCCCGCGCGCATCGCCGCGCTGGTCGCCGAGTGGACCCAAAACGGGCTTTGCCGGCACGCGATTTTCAACCTCAAGCTGCCGATGAAAAAACGCTACGCCGCCGTTGAACATGCGCGCGAGGTCATTGGCCGGCGGCTCGGATCGATGCCGTACACGCTGCGTTTCAAACAGCTCTATCACGATCGCGAGGAGGTCACCGGCTATCTGGGTCGTCGCGACCTGCGCTGAATGACGCATCGATCGACATGCCGCAGCAGACATCGCCCGGAAACCGCCGCATCTACGCGCTATAATTGTGTGTTTTGCATACAAGCGGTGCGTGCTCGCGCCGCCTTCAAGGAAAATCCCTGCCCATGAGTTTTGCCGATCTCGGCCTGATGCCCGAACTGCTGAGTGCCGTCGAAGACGCCGGTTACAACGAGCCGACGCCCATTCAACGCCAGGCCATTCCGGTCGTTCTCGCCGGGCGCGACGTCATGGGTGGCGCGCAGACCGGCACCGGCAAGACGGCCGGCTTCACGCTGCCGCTACTGCAGCGTCTCGCCCCACACGCCAGCACCAGCACATCGCCCGCCCGACATCCGGTGCGTGCACTGGTGCTTGCGCCGACCCGCGAACTGGCCATGCAGGTTCACGAATCAGTGCTCACCTACGGGCGTCATCTGCCGCTTCGCGCCACCTGCATTTACGGCGGCGTCGATATGCGGGCGCAGATGGAAACGCTGCGCGCAGGCGTCGAAATTGTCGTCGCCACACCGGGCCGGCTGCTCGATCACGTTCAGC
>CBDULG010000159.1:0-7172 GCA_965367985.1 uncultured Rhodocyclaceae bacterium | reverse complement strand
GTGCATCGAGCAGCGTAATGCCCAGTGCCTCGGCCTTTGCACTGCCCGCGCAATCAAGCGGCATTTCCTTCTCGACATAGCGTGCGATTTCGGTGTCATCCAATTCACGGAATCGCACACGGGTCGGCACACCGCACACCTGAACACGGCCTGTTTCTGCGTTGATCAGTGCAACGCCGGTATGAAACACCACCGCGTTCCCGCGCATGCTCTTGAGTTGGGCAACGGCGTTTTCGATGGTGCCCGGCTTGCCGAAGCGTTGGATTCCCATGCACGCCACCTGGTCGCTACCGACGATCAACGCCTGCGGATGGTGCGCTGCCACGGCACGCGCTTTCTCGACCGACAACCGCTCGGCGGTCGCCGCAGGGGACTCGCCGGGAAGGGCCGTCTCGTCGACTTCGGGGCGCGCGGTATCGAACGGCAGACCGAAGCGCTGCAGAAGTTCGCGCCGATAGCGCGATGTCGAAGCCAAGATCAACTGCATTGCGTGGGCGGGAATCCTTCGTTATCTGCGTCGATCCGGCGACCAGGGTTTTTGACAGCAAAGGCCGGAAATACTATTATGCCGCGCTTATGTCGGGAGAGCGCTACATCGTCGATTCAGGCGCGTTTGCGCGCGAGGGTCGGCACTTGGCCGGACGAGAGCCGGTTGCACGCTTCGAGCGTCTGTCGGCACTCGTGGTTGCGCCATCCGGCGATGTCGTTTTCGACGTGTCGGGCAGTACCGGCGATGACGGTGATCGTTTCCTCGACATGACCGTCTCGGCGACGATCGCAGTTCAGTGCCAGCGCTGCCTTGAGGCCATGTCGTGGCCGGTGGCAGTGTCCAGCCGGCTGCTTTTGGTAGCGCCGGAGCAAGCGCTTCCGGACGAGGCGCTGGAAGAGGACGAATTTGACTCGATCCACGCCTCCAGCAAGTTCGATTTGCTGGCGGCGGTAGAAGACGAGATACTGCTCGCCCTGCCGTTCGCGGCGCGGCACGAACATTGTGAGGCACCGGGCCCGACTACGGGTGCGGTGAAAGAATCGCCATTTGCTGTGCTTGGTCAAATGCAAGTCGGTAAAGGCACGAAAAATTGATTGCTTGAAGGAGTTTTGGCAATGGCTGTCCAGCAGAATAAGAAATCCCCGTCGCGCCGTAACATGCGCCGATCGCACGATGCGTTGCCAAGCGCACCGCTGGCGGTCGAAGCGACGACTGGCGAAGTGCATCTTCGTCATCACATCAGTCCAAATGGCTTTTATCGCGGCAAAAAGGTCGCAAAAGCCAGGGGCGAATAAGCATAACGCCCGAAACGGCGCGACGCGTTCTGCGATCGCGCCGTTTTTTTTGCCGGTGGTTTCGGCTACTGTCTTAACTTTCCTTTCGACGTGTTGATGCCACAACGATGGATGTGACCCTTGCAGTCGACTGCATGGGCGGCGATCACGGGCCATCCGTGACCGTGCCGGCCGTGTGCGCGTTCCTCGAGCGGGATCGCGCCGCCCATGTCGTATTGGTCGGCGATCGGGCCGCCATCGAAGCGCTGGTCACTTCGTCCACCGCTTCGGCGCGCGAACGCTTGCGCATCCAGCCGGCAACACAGGTCGTGGGCATGGACGAGCCGCCGGCGTCCGCTTTGCGCGGCAAGAAAGATTCGTCGATGCGCGTCGCCATTAATCTGGTGAAGTCCGGCGAGGCGCAGGCTGCTGTTTCGGCCGGCAATACCGGTGCGTTGATGGCGATCTCGCGCTTTGTGCTCAAGACGCTGCCCGGCATCGACCGCCCCGCAATCGCTTCCATCCTGCCATCCATGCGCGGTCAAACCTATGTGCTCGACCTTGGCGCGAACGTCGACTGTACGGCCGAGCATCTGTTGCAGTTCGGTATCATGGGCGCGATGCTGGTCTCCGCGGTAGAGCATCAGGACCGGCCTTCCGTCGGATTGCTCAATATTGGCGAAGAGGACATCAAGGGCAGCGAAGTCGTAAAACAGGCGGCTGAGTTGCTGCGCACCAGTGGGCTGAATTTTTTTGGCAATATCGAGGGTGACGACATCTACAAGGGAACAACCGACGTGGTGGTCTGCGATGGCTTTGTCGGCAATGTTGCGTTGAAGACTTCGGAAGGCCTTGCGCAAATGCTCGGTACCTTTCTGCGCCAGGAATTCACCCGGAACTGGATTTCAAAGCTGATGGCGATCGTTGCCATGCCGGCGCTCAAGCGCTTCAAGCACCGTGTCGACCATCGACGGTACAACGGGGCTGCCTTGCTCGGCTTGCGCGGCGTGGTTGTCAAGAGCCATGGATCGGCCGACGCCTTTGCCTTCGAGCAGGCTTTGGCGCGCGCTGCCGAGGCGGCCGGCAATCGGCTGATCGAGAGAATCACCGAGCGAATGGGCGCTCGTGAGGGGGCAGCATGATTTACGCGCGAATCGCGGGAACGGGCAGCTACCTTCCCGGCAATCCGGTCACCAACGACGATCTGGTGGCGCGTGGCATCGAAACGTCAAACGACTGGATCGTCTCGCGCACTGGCATCAAAGCGCGTCACCTCGCGGCCGAGGGCGTCACGGCAAGCGACTTGGCCGAGATCGCTGCGCGCCGGGCACTCGAGGCCTCCGATACTTCACCCGACAGTATTGACCTCATCATCGTGGCGACTTCTACGCCGGATTTCATATTTCCCAGCACGGCGGCGCTGCTCCAGTCGCGCCTAGGCATTCGCAACGAAGGTGCCGCCTTCGACGTGCAGGCCGTTTGTAGCGGATTTGCCTATGCGCTTTCGGTGGCCGAAAAGTTCATTCGTTCGGGGAGTCACAAGCGGGCGCTTGTCGTCGGCGCAGAGGTTTTTTCGCGCATTCTCGACTGGAACGATCGCGGCACCTGCGTGCTGTTCGGTGATGGCGCGGGCGCGATCGTACTCGAGGCGTCGGAAGCGCCGGGCATTCTGTCGTCGGCATTGCATGCCGATGGTTCGCATCATCCCATTCTGTGCGTGCCGGGAACGGTGGCATCGGGGCGCGTGCTGGGCGATCCGTTCCTGCGAATGGATGGCCCGGCGGTGTTCAAGTTTGCAGTACGGGTGCTGGGCGATGTCGCCAATGAAGTGCTCGATGCGGCGCAGCTGCCGATCGCTGAACTCGACTGGCTGATTCCCCACCAGGCCAACATGCGGATCATCCAGTCGACGGCACGGCGCGTCGGCATTGCAATGGAAAAGGTGATCGCCACGGTGGCGGGCCACGGTAATACCTCGGCAGCGTCAATCCCGTTGGCACTCGATGCAGCGGTGCGCGACGGTCGAATCCAGCGCGGCCAGAAAGTCGTACTCGAAGGCGTCGGTGGCGGCTTCACCTGGGGTGCAGTGCTCGTCGAATACTGAATTCGGAAAAGGGGGGTTCATGAAGTTTGCACTCGTATTTCCAGGGCAGGGCTCGCAGTCCGTCGGAATGATGGATGGTTTCGGCGATAGCGCGCACGTTCGCCAGACCTTCGAGGAGGCTTCATCAGTGCTCGGTGAGGATCTTTGGGCAATGGTCAAGTATGGCCCCGCCGAGCTGTTGTCGCAGACGGTCAATACCCAGCCCCTCATGCTTACGGCTGGCGTTGCAACGTGGCGCGCCTGGCGCGCAGCCGGCGGCGCGGCCCCCGCAGTCGTTGCCGACCACAGCCTGGGGGAATACGCTGCACTGGTGGCCGCCGAGGCGATTGCGTTTTCCGATGCCGTTCCACTCGTGCGCTTGCGCGCGGCGGCGATGCAGGAAGCCGTGCCAAGCGGCGAAGGGGCGATGGCGGCATTGCTCGGTCTTGATGCCGAGGCGGTAATTGACATTTGCGCGGCGGTTGCTGAGGGCGAGGTCGTATCCGCCGCCAACCTGAATGCGCCGGGGCAAATCGTGATTGCCGGCACGTCTGCCGCGGTCGAGCGGGCGATGGCCGAGGCCAAGGCGCGCGGGGCGAAGCGCGCCGTGCTCTTGCCCGTCAGCGCACCGTTTCATTGCGCACTCATGACGCCCGCGGCGGAACGTCTCGCGTCGCGCTTGGCGCAAATCGAAGTGAAAGCGCCGGCAATTCCCGTGATCAATAATGTCGACGTCACCGAACTCGACGCCCCTGAGGCCATTCGGGATGCGCTGGTACGCCAGGCCAATTCTCCAGTGCGCTGGATCGAGACGATTCAGGCCATGTCGGCACGTGGCGTCGAGGCCGTGCTGGAGTGCGGGCCGGGCAAAGTGCTCGCCGGACTGACGAAGCGTATTGACCGAAAACTGATCGGCGGGGCGATCGTGGACTCGGCGTCGGTTGAAGAATGGACAGTACAGACAAGGGAGTCGGCATGAGTACAGTGCTTGATGGCCAGATTGCTCTGGTGACCGGCGCGACGCGCGGAATTGGGCGCGCAATTGCGATGGAACTTGCGCGCATGGGCGCGACGATAATCGGGACCGCGACATCGGAGAGCGGCGCGGCCCAGATCAACGCTGCGTTTTCCGACGCCGGTCTCAAGGGTTGCGGAACGGCGCTCAACGTGACTGATGCCGAGGCGTGCCAGGCGGTGGTCACAGATGCCGAGAAGAAATTCGGACCGATCACGATCCTTGTCAACAACGCGGGCATCACCCGTGACAACCTGGCAATGCGCATGAAAGACGAGGAATGGGACGCCGTCATCGAGACAAATCTTCGAGCGGTCTATCGCATGTCACGGCTTGTCATGCGCGGCATGATGAAAGCCCGTCAGGGGCGCATCATCAATATTACTTCGGTGGTTGCCAGTTCGGGCAATCCGGGTCAGGCCAACTACGCTGCGGCTAAAGCCGGCGTCGCGGGCATGGCGCGCGCTTTGGCGCGCGAGCTTGGCAGCCGCAATATCACCGTTAACTGCGTCGCGCCGGGGTTTATCGACACTGACATGACACGTGCCTTGCCCGATTCGGCGCGCGAGGCGCTGGTGAGTCAAATTGCGACAGGCCGCCTCGGTACGCCGGAAGAAATTGCCGCGGCAGTCGGTTTTCTCGCTTCGCCGGCGGCGTCGTATATCACCGGAACCACGTTGCATGTCAATGGCGGCATGTACATGGCGTAAACAACGATCCCGCGGTCACTATCCTTTTTGATAGAATACGCCCGCTTTCACCACAAACCCGCACACTAGGGAAGGAGTTTTTCATGGAGAACATCGAACAACGCGTCAAGAAGATCGTCGCGGAGCAACTCGGTGTAAACGAGTCGGAAATCAAGAACGAATCATCGTTCGTTGACGATCTGGGCGCTGATTCGCTGGACACCGTGGAGCTCGTGATGGCGCTCGAGGAAGAGTTCGAGTGCGAGATTCCAGACGAAGAAGCTGAAAAAATCACAACGGTGCAGCAGGCGATGGATTATGTCACTGCGCATCTGAACAAGTAATTAATAAAACCGGAGCGGACATTGGCACGTCGCAGAGTTGTAATCACCGGGCTGGGAATCGTTTCCCCTGTTGGCAATTCCATTTCGGAGGCCTGGGATAACATCGTCAATGGTCGCTCCGGTATCACGGAAATCACGCGATTCGATGCATCGAAATTTCCCGTGCGCATCGCGGGAGAAGTACGCAATTTCGATGTAAAGGATTATCTGTCGCCGAAAGATGCGCGGCGGATGGACACGTTCATTCACTACGGTCTTGCTGCCGGCATTCAGGCGGTCAAGGATGCAGGTATCGAATCGCCTGGCGATGATGCGGAGCGGTTCGGCGTTAACATCGGTTCAGGCATCGGCGGGTTGCCGATGATCGAAGCGACGCGCGATGAGTACGTCAGTGGCGGTCAGCGCAAGATCTCGCCATTTTTCATTCCCGGGACCATCATCAATATGATTGCCGGGCATCTTTCGATCATGTATGGCTATAAGGGTCCATGCCTTGCCATGGTTACGGCATGCACTACGGCGACTCACTGTATCGGCGAAGCGTCGCGGATGATTCAGCATGGCGATGTGGACGTCATGGTGGCGGGCGGCGCGGAATCGTCGATCACGCCATTGGCCATAGGCGGTTTCGGCGCAGCGCGTGCGCTGTCGTCGCGCAACGATGATCCTGCGACGGCAAGCCGTCCTTGGGATACCGAGCGCGATGGCTTTGTACTTGGTGAAGGTGCGGGCGTCGTTGTGCTCGAAGAATACGAGCGCGCCAAAGCGCGCGGTGCCAAGATTTACGCCGAGGTGGTCGGATACGGTATGAGCGCGGATGCCTATCACATGACCGCGCCGTGCGAAGACGGAGAGGGCGCCGCACGCAGCATGTCCAATGCAATCAAGGACGCAAACTGTGCGTTGTCGGATTTTGACTATATCAACGCGCACGGCACGTCGACACCGCTAGGTGACGTGGCCGAAACGGTGGCCGTCAAGCGCTGTTTTGGTGATCACGCCAGCAAGCTGGTAGTCAGTTCCACCAAATCGATGACGGGTCACTTGCTCGGTGCCGCTGGCGGTGTCGAGGCCGTGTTTACTGCTTTGGCCGTAAAGAATCAGATTGCGCCACCAACGATCAACATTTTCAATCAGGATCCCGAGTGCGATCTTGATTACGCCGCCAACGAGGCGCGCGAAATGTCGATAAGAATCGCCTTGTCGAATTCGTTCGGTTTCGGTGGAACCAACGGCACACTCGCACTCGGCCGCGTCTGACCCGACGGGCGCGGCAGCGCACTACCCGTCTGTAATACGACTTCAGCCGTCTCTCCTGCTGCGCCGGCTCACCGGCTGTGGCGCAGTCGCGGCGGTCGCGATGCTATTCTTTTTGACAGATCGCTGGGGCATGTTCGCTGCGGCGCTCCTGGCGCTCTCGTGCGCTGCGTTGCGCCGCTGGAATGCGCGGCAGGCCGGCGTGGCATTCTCGATTTTCTCCGACGGTACGTGGCAAGCACCGGGCTGCGAGAGCGCAGTCACGCTCGGCGCATCGAGCGTCGACCTGTGCGGAGTTTTGTGGCTTCACGGCGTCGATGACGCAGGCCGGCCGTGCGCACTCATGGTATTACCGGACGCATGTGACTCGCCCGAGGTACGTCGCCAGTTGCGAGTATGGTTCCATCATGTCGCGCAACACGCGGCGGTCGGGGTGTCAGATCGAGTTGGTACGATCAGGCACTAACCCAACTTAGCGGATTCACCCCGCGATTCGGGTCGTACGAAAAAATTTTCCCTTT
>CBDULG010000158.1:0-7199 GCA_965367985.1 uncultured Rhodocyclaceae bacterium | reverse complement strand
GAGCGCTTCACGCATGGCATAACGCGACTCGTCGTTGATCACTTCCGGGCCGGGGACGTACTCACCGAATTCGGCATTGTTGGAGATCGAGTAGTTCATGTTGGCAATACCGCCTTCATACATGAGGTCAACGATCAGCTTGAGTTCGTGCAGACATTCGAAGTAGGCCATTTCGGGCGCGTAGCCGGCTTCGACGAGCGTCTCGAACCCCATCTTGACGAGTTCGACGGCGCCGCCGCACAACACCGCCTGTTCGCCGAACAGGTCGGTCTCGGTCTCTTCGCGGAAGCTCGTCTCGATGACGCCGCCCTTGGTGCCGCCGATCGCTGCGGCGTAGGAAAGCGCGACGTCGCGCGCCTTGCCCGACTTGTCCTGGAAGAGCGCGATCAGCGAGGGCACCCCGCCGCCCTTGAGGTATTCCGAACGCACCGTGTGGCCGGGGCCTTTGGGCGCGATCATGATGACGTCGAGATCGGCGCGCGGCACCACCTGGTTGTAATGGATGTTGAAACCGTGGGCGAATGCCAGCGCGGCGCCCTGCTTGATATTTGGCTCGACGTCGTTCTTGTAGACATCGGGGATGTTCTCGTCGGGCAGCAGCATCATGACGACATCGGCGCCGTCGACCGCGGCGGCCACCTCCTGAACGTCGAGTCCGGCGTTCTTGGCCTTGTCCCAGGATGCGCCGCCCTTGCGCAGGCCGACGGTGACATTGACGCCGGATTCGTTGAGGTTCTGGGCATGCGCATGGCCCTGTGAGCCGTAGCCCACGATGGTGACCTTCTTGCCCTTGATCAGGGAGAGGTCGGCGTCCTTGTCGTAATAAACTTTCATGATCGTCCTTTCAGATTCGTTTCGCGGGGGCGGCCGCCATCATAACCGGCAGGCCGCAGGGGGGCAAAATGCAGACGCGGCGCCGCGCCTCAGAGGCGCAGAATGCGATCGCCGCGGCCGATGCCGACGATGCCCGAGCGCACGGTTTCGAGGATCAGCGCGTGATCGATGGCGCCGATGAAGGAATCGAGCTTTGTCTGGTTGCCGGTCAGTTCGATCACGTAGCTCGATTCGGTGACGTCGATGATGCGCCCGCGGAAGATGTCCGCCATGCGCTTCACTTCCTCGCGGTCCTTGCCAGTGGCGCGCACCTTGATGAGCATGAGTTCGCGCTCGATGTGTGCCGCTTCCGAGATGTCCACCACCTTGACGACGTCGATGAGCTTGTTGAGCTGTTTGCTGATCTGTTCGATGACGTCGTCGGAACCGCGCGTGACGATCGTCATGCGCGACAGCGAATCATCCTCGGTCGGCGCGACAGTGAGCGATTCAATGTTGTAACCACGGGCGGAGAACAGACCGGCGACGCGCGACAGGGCGCCTGATTCGTTCTCGATCAAGAGTGCAATGACGTGACGCATGATGAGCCTTTCATGAGGTGTCGATGAGGGCACTGCGCGCGTTGCGATACGGACTGCCGGTGGCCGGCATCCGCTGCGTTCGAAGTCGGTAAACCCCGACTGCGGCCGGACATCGGTCGACGTCCGGCCCCGCACTCGCCGGGCAATGTTACAAGTCTTCGGCGGAGAGGATCATTTCGGTCAGACCCTTGCCGCCCTGGACCATCGGATATACGTTTTCAGTCGGATCGACCTGGAAATCGAGGAAGACCAGATCGTTCTTGCGCGAAAAGGCTTCGCGGATGGCGCCTTCGACGTCACCCGGCTTGTCGATACGCAGGCCGACATGGCCGTAGGACTCGGCCAGTTTTGCGAAATCGGGCAGCGAGTCCATGTACGACTCGGCATAGCGGCCGCCGTGGAACAGCTCCTGCCACTGGCGCACCATGCCTAGATAGCCATTGTTGAGGTTGCAGATCTTGATCGGCAGGCGGAACTGCTTGCAGGTCGACAACTCCTGGATATTCATCTGGATCGACGCCTCGCCGGTCACGCAGGCCACCGGGCTGCCCGGATGGGCGAGCTGCGCGCCCATGGCATAGGGCAGGCCGACCCCCATTGTGCCGAGGCCGCCCGAATTGAGCCAGCGGCGCGGCTTGTCGAAACCATAGTATTGCGCCGCCCACATCTGGTGCTGGCCGACATCCGAGGTGATGAAGGCATCGCCCTCGGTCACTTCCCACAGCTTTTGCACGACGTATTGCGGCTTGATGATTTCGTCCGAATTCTTGAACTTCATGCACTCGCGGCGCCGCCATTCCTCGATCTGCTTCCACCACACTTCCAGCGCTTCCTGGTCGGCGACCTCGCTGATGCCTTCGAGCTGGCGCACCATCTGATTGAGCACTTCGTTGACATCGCCAACGATGGGCACGTCGACCTTGACGCGCTTGGAGATCGAGGCCGGGTCGATATCGATATGGATGATCTTGCGCGGCTCTTCGGCAAAGTGTTTCGGATCGCCGATCACGCGGTCGTCGAAACGCGCGCCGATGGCGAGCAACACGTCGGAAAAATGCATCGACATGTTCGCTTCGTAGGTGCCATGCATTCCCGGCATGCCGAGGTGCTGCTTGTCGGAGGCGGGATAACCGCCCAGCCCCATCAGCGTGGTGGTGATCGGCATGCCGAGCTTGCGGGTGAGCTTGGTCAGCGACTCGGCGGCGTCCGACAGGATCACGCCGCCGCCGGCGTAGATCATCGGCCGCTTGGCTTCACGCAGCAGCTTGAGCGCCTTCTTGATCTGTCCCTGGTGGCCCCGGGTGACCGGGTTGTAAGAGCGCATCTCGACGCTTTTGGGATAGTCGTACTCCGCTTTCATGGCCGAGACATCCTTGGGAATGTCGACCAGCACCGGACCGGGGCGTCCAGTCTTGGCGAGATAGAACGCCTTCTTGATGGTCGCTGCGATGTCCTTCGGGTCCTTGACGAGAAAGTTGTGCTTCACGCATGGCCGCGTGATGCCGACTGTATCCACTTCCTGGAATGCGTCTTCGCCAATGGCTGCGGTGGGCACCTGGCCGCTGATGATGACGATCGGCACGGAGTCGTAATATGCCGTGGCGATACCGGTGACGGCATTGGTGGCGCCGGGGCCGGAGGTCACCAGGGCGACGCCGACCTTGTCGGTCGAGCGCGCGAAGGCGTCGGCGGCGTGGACCGCGGCCTGTTCATGGCGGACCAGGACGTGACGGACCTGTTCCTGCTTGAAGAACTCGTCGTAGATGAACAGCACCGCGCCGCCAGGATAGCCGAACACATACTCGACCTTTTCTTCCTGCAAGCACCTGATTACAATTTCCGCCCCAGTCAAGACCATCGCCGCACCCTAATTCTCTGTATTTCATTGGGAAACACGTAACAGTACGCATCGGCCTCTGACAGGTCAAGATTCTTGTGCATGGCACAATGCCGCTCAAACCGCCTTGAAAAGGACGCCTTCTGGCTTCGGACTCCGAACTCTCCGCATTTCTCGCCAGCGTCGAGCGACGGGCTTTCCGCCATGCCATGCTCGCCTTACGGGACGAAGCGGCAGCGCTCGACGCGGTCCAGGAAGCGATGCTGCGGCTCGCCAGCAAATACGGTGAGCGCGCGGCCGGCGAGTGGCCGATGCTGTTTCATCGCATCCTGCAGAATGTGGTGCGCGACATGTTGCGCCGCCAGAAGGTGCGCAACACATGGGTGTCGCTGTGGTCGGGTCTGTCGAAACGCGATGGTACCGAGCTCGACGACCCGCTCGAGACGCTCAGCGCGGCGGATGATTCGAATCGCGATCTGGCGCCCGATACGCTGGTCGAACGCGACCGCATGCTGGCGCTGATCGAAACGGAAATCTCGCGCCTGCCACAGCGTCAACGTGAGGCTTTCCTCTTGCGTTACTGGGAAGACATGGATACGGCGGAGACGGCTACCATCATGGGCTGCTCCGAAGGCAGCGTGAAGACGCATTGCTCGCGCGCCACCAAGGCGCTGGCGGCCGCGTTGACGGCAAAAGGAATCAGTTTATGAACGACGAACAGCGCATGGGCAAACGTGTCGCCCATTTGCTCACCGAAGGTACGGCCCGGCTCGACGCCACGGTGCTCGAGCGCCTGCGCGCCGATCGGCAGCGCGCCGTGACCTTGCGTTCGGCAGGCGTCTTCGACCTGCGTGCGCGGCTTCGCGCGCACTTTGGCAGCCACTGGTTTGCGGCCTTGCGTCCGGCACTTACCGCGGCGCTGGTGCTTGGTCTGTTCATGGTCGGCGACTATGTCAAGTCGGAGCGCACACTGCTTGCCCAGCGCGAGGTGGAAACCGCGCTTCTTGCCGACGATCTGCCGATCGACGCCTATCTCGACCAAGGATTCCGTTCATGGCTTTTCGATCAATCGCGCTCCTGAGCCTGTGGCTGGTTTCGTCGGCGCTGTGGGCTGCAGGCGACTGGTCGTCGCTTTCGCCGGCGGAACAGCGCGCGCTGTCGCCGCTGGCTGGCCAGTGGGGGCAACTCGATGGCGCGCAACGCGATAAATGGCGCGCCGTGGTCGACAGTTTCGACAGCCTGACGCCCGATGAGCAGGCGCGCGTGCAGAGCCGCATGCGTAGCTGGTCGCGCCTCTCCCCCAACGAGCGCGCGCGGGCACTCGAGCAATACCGCGCCCTGCGCAGCATCCCGCCCGAGCGGCGCGAGGCGCTGCAGGAAAAGTGGCAGGAGTACCAGCAGTTGTCGCCCGAGGAACGCGCGCGCGCACAATCCAAACGGGGCGGAAAGCGCCAGCAGGGCAGCGAGTGAGCGCCCGTCCGCAGGTTGAACTGGCCGGGCTTCGGCGCCGGCTCGCCGCGCTGATCTACGAAGGACTGCTGCTGGTCGGTGTGCTCGCGCTGACCTTTCTCGTGCCCCATCTCATTCTCGGCATGGCGTTCAATGTCACCGCGCCCGGTTGGGTGAGCTGGCTGCACATTTTCGCCGTGCTTTGCGTCTACTTTCTCTGGTACTGGCGCACGAGCGGACAGACCCTCGCCATGCAGACCTGGCGCCTGCGCGTGGTGACCGCCGACGAGGGCAAACCGCTCGGCCTTCGCCACGCGCTGCTGCGTTATTTACTCGCCTGGCCGTCGGTGTGCCTGTTCGGCATTGGTCTGTGGTGGGCGCTGTTCGATCGCGATCGCCAGTTCGCGCATGATCGCCTGGCGGGCAGCGCAATCATCCTGCTGCCGGCGATGCCGCATTGACGCCGTTCAGGCGGTGACTGCCGGCTCGGGACGCCGAAGTGTGAGGTGCTCCGCCACGTAGCGCTGCACGCGCGGCGCGCCGGCGCCGAGATGAAACTTCAGGCGCTCCTCACGCAAGCCGGCGTCCGTCGCGGTGAATCGCTCCAGTCGGCGCTGGTGCTCGATCCAGTCTTCATCGAGAAAATATTCGATGTAGCGCCCCGGCACCGTCGTGTCCTTGAACAGCCCCCATGACAGCGCGCCCTGACGCAGCCGCGCGCGGCGCGTCTCCTGCATCACGGCGATGAAACCGTCCGCACGGGCGGGGTCGATCAGGTATTCGATCGTCACCATCACCGGACCTTCACGGGGGTCGATGGCAATCACCGGCTCGGGCGACTTCGCCGTGCGGGGCACCGGTGTGTGGTCGGTTTCGAGACCGCCGCCGAGGCTCAGGCGCTGGGTGAGCAGAAGTACCAGCGGGCCGAGAACGGCCGCCGCGACGATGCTGTGGGTCACCGAGGTCTGGCTCGCAACATAGCCCCAAAGCGCCGCGCCGGCCGCGCTGCCGCCCATCAATGCCATCTGGTAGATCGACATGCCGCGCGCCCGTACCCAGTTCGGCAGCGCCAGCTGCGCCGACAGGGTGAGCGAATTGGCGGTGGCGATCCACGCCATGCCGGCCAGCGCACACGCCGGCATGGCAAACCAGATATCTGGCGAAAACGTCACCGCCACGGCCGCCAAGGCATGAATGACGGTGCCCCAGCGCACGAAGGTGTCACGGCCGAAGCCGCGGCGCAGGCGCGGAAGGTAGAGCGCCGCGACGATTGCGCCGGCGCCCATCGAGGCGAGCAGCGCGGTGAAGGTGGTGGCGCCGCCTTCGAGCCGGCGGGCGACGAGCGGCAGCAAAGCGACCAGCGAACTGGATTGCAGGAAGAAGCTGAAAATGCGGAACAGGACGACGCGCATGCGCGGCGACTGCATCACATGCTGCAGGCCGACCCGCATCGCACCAAAGAAACGCTCGCCCGGCAGGGCGCTGGCGCGGGGCGGCGAGCGCCAGCGCAGAATCATCACGAAGGCGACCGCCGACAGCACCGCGTTGAGCAGGAACACATACTGGCTGCCGACACTGGCCAACAGCGTGCCGGCCACCACCGGGCCGACAATGCGCGACATGTTCATCGCGATGCCGTTGAGCGCCAGCGCTGCGGTGAGATCCTGACGCGGGACCACTTCGGGAACGATGGCCGCGAATACCGGCCAGCGCATTGCCATACCGATGCCGTTGGCGAATGTGAGCGTCAGCAGCAGCGGCGCGTTGAGGCCGCCGGTGAGCGCAAGCACGCAAAGGACCAGCGCCATCGCCGCCACCCATAACTGGGTGAATGCGAAATAGCGGCGTCGATCGACGATATCGGCCAGCGCGCCACTGGGCAGGCCGAGCACGAACACCGGCAGGGTGGACGCAGCCTGCACCAGCGCCACCATCACCACGCTGTCGGTGAGCGTGGTCATCAGCCATGCCGAGGCGACGTCGTTCATCCACATCGTGACGTTGGCTGCCAGCCATGCCAGCCACAGCATGCGGAATACCGGGTCGCGCAGCGGGGCGAGGGTTGAAGGTGTCTTGCTCGAATCGGCCGAAGCAGTCATTTCGTTCGCAGGCACGGCGGTCAAGGGCGTCCGCTGGAGCTTAGCGCGGATTTTCGCAAGGCGGTCGATCGTTTCCGGCGTTCCCAGTCATGTATCTCGGGCATGGCGGAATGAAACCCGACAATTCGTTAGCGGCGCGTCGTTGAAATCGCTGCGTATGGCCGACCGACTCGAATCGATGGAACATCGTGCCTGTTCAGGGCTTCATGTCCAATGCGCGATTGGCGCACAATGGCGAAACCCGATCAGGAGTTTCGCCATGCCCGTTCAACCGTTTCATCTTGCCTTTCCTGTTGACGATCTCGAAGCCTCACGTGCCTTTTATGGCGGCGTGCTCGGTTGCACCGAAGGGCGCAGTTCGGATCACTGGATCGATTTCGATCTGTTCGGCCACCAGAT
>CBDULG010000157.1:0-7221 GCA_965367985.1 uncultured Rhodocyclaceae bacterium | reverse complement strand
CGAGGAATTAATCGTCGGGCAGGAGCTGACCGTACCCTTCCTGGGCGACGAGATGCTGCCCATCGTGCGCATCGAGGCGCCGGGGGGCAACTACGATTACCAGAACAAGTACTTCACCGATGACACCAAGTACTACTGCCCGAGCGGTCTGCCCGAGGCGCAGGAGATGGCATTGCGCGAGCTGGTCGGCCAGTCGGCGCGGCTGCTCGATTGCCGCGGATGGGGGCGGGGCGACCTCATCCTTACCGACGCCGGCGCGCCTTATCTGCTGGAGATGAACACTTCTCCCGGCATGACCAACCACTCGCTGGTGCCGATGTCGGCACGCGTCGCCGGCTACAGCTTCGATCAGTTGTGCCTGGCGATTCTCGAAGGAGCGCGTCTTGGTTGACCTGCGTGCCCGCGCCCTGTCGCGCAAGACCGCCAAGCGGCGAAGCGCCACGGGCGCGCCCCGTGGCTTGTGGCATCGGCCGGCATTGCTCAACGTGCTGTCCGACACCCTGATGCTGCTCGTGGCAATGGCCTTCGGCTATGCGCTGGTGCAATGGACGACGGCGCGACCGACCTTCCAGCTGCGCGAGGTCGTGGTGCTTACGCCGCCGGCGCAGGTGAGCGTCGAGCAACTCGAATATGCCGCGCGCTCGGCGGTGCGCGGCAACTTCTTCTCGGTCGAGCTCGACGGCGTGCGCGAGGCCTTCGAAAAACTGCCCTGGGTGCGCCATGCGCAAGTGCGCCGACGCTGGCCCGACGCGATCGAACTGCGTCTCGAAGAGCATCAGGCGGTGGCTTACTGGACGGTGAATGAGAGCGGCGATACGCGGCTTGTCAATCGGCAGGGCGAGGTGTTCGTCGCCGCCAGCGATGCGCCGATGCCCCACTTTTCCGGCCCAGAAGGCTACGCGCCGCTCCTCTTGTCGAGCTATGCGCGCTTCACCGACATGCTCGCGCCGCTCGGCCGCCGGCCGGTTTCGATCGGCCTGTCGGCGCGCGAAGCGTGGCAACTCGAACTCGATGACGGTCTGGTGATCCGCCTTGGCCGTGATCGCAAGAGGGCGTCGGTAGAGGATCGGCTGGCGCGGTTCGTCGGCGCATATCGCGCGACGTCTGCCCGCCTGCTGGTCAAAGTCGCGGTAGCCGACCTGCGCTACCCCAACGGTTTCGCCCTGCTTCCCGCAGGCGACAAGCAGTCAGTGGATAGCAATTTATGAGCAATACATGAGCAAGGAATACAAGGAGCTTGTCGTCGGCCTCGACATCGGCACGGCCAAGACGGTGTGTGTCGTCGCCGAAGTGCGCCCGGACGGATCACTCAACGTGGTCGGTCTCGGCACGCAGCCGTCCGGCGGATTGCGCCGCGGCGTGGTGGTCAACATCGAAGCGACCGTTGATTCGATCTCGCGCGTCGTGCAGGAAGCCGAACTGATGGCCGACTGCAAGATCGCCGACGTATTTACCGGTATCGCGGGTAGCCACATCAAGAGCTTCAACTCCAACGGCATGGTGGCGATCAAGGACAAGGAAGTGTCGACGATGGATGTCGAGCGTGTCATCGAGGTGGCGCGCGCGATGCCGATCCCGGCTGATCAGCAGATCCTCCACATCCTCACCCAGGAATTCATCATCGACGGGCAGGACGGCGTGCGCGAGCCCATCGGCATGAGCGGCGTCAAGCTCGAGGTCAAGGTGCACATCGTCACTGGTGCCGTGTCGGCCGCGCAGAACGTCATCAAGTGCGTGCGCCGCTGTGGCCTGGAGGTGATGGACCTCATCCTGCAGCCCCTGGCGTCAAGCTATTCCACCCTGTCGGAAGACGAGAAAGGGCTGGGCGTGTGCCTGGTCGACATCGGGGGCGGGACCACCGATCTGGCGGTGTTCACTCAGGGGGCGATCCGCCACACCGCGGTGATTCCGGTAGCGGGCGACCAGATCACCAATGATATTGCGATGGCGCTGCGCACGCCGACCGCCGAGGCGGAGGAAATCAAGATCCGCCACGGCGTCGCGATGAGTTCGCTGGCCGACTCGGGGGAAATGATCGAGGTGCCTGGCGTCGGCGACCGGCCGTCGCGCAGGCTGTCGCGCCAGGCGCTGGCCGATGTCATCGAGCCGCGCGTTTCGGAGTTGTTCGAACTCGTGCAGTCCGAGTTGCGGCGCAGCGGATACGAGGAGCTTCTGTCCTCTGGGCTGGTGCTCACCGGGGGCGCATCGGTGATGGACGGGATGATCGAACTGGGCGAAGAGATCTTCCATCTCCCGGTACGGGTTGGTGCACCGCAGTATGACGGCGGGCTCGCGGACGTGGTGTGTCACCCGCGCTATGCCACTGCCATGGGACTGGTGATGGAAGGGCTGACGCAGAGAAGGC
This sequence comes from uncultured Rhodocyclaceae bacterium, assembly GCA_965367985.1. Classification (GTDB taxonomy): domain Bacteria; phylum Pseudomonadota; class Gammaproteobacteria; order Burkholderiales; family Rhodocyclaceae; genus Nitrogeniibacter. The sequence continues at coordinate 4,856 of CBDULG010000157.1, read as the reverse complement.
GCGGCTTGCAGGCGCGCGACACGCGCAGCATGCGGCAGATGTTCGATCGCATGAAGGCGTGGTTCGAGCGGAATTTCTGAATTGGGCCGCAAAAGCGGATTTGTATGAATTTCTAAAATTGTCTGTCGCTGTCCGTTATTTAGTTATAGACTGAATGTCAGGTACTACATACCGTATAGCGCAGACATGGAAGTGGCGTTTTAGCCGTTTTTCTAGGAGGCGAGGCATATGTTTGAAATCATTGAAAAGGAACCGACCGGAACCGTCATCAAGGTCATCGGAATTGGTGGTGCGGGCGGCAACGCGGTCGATCACATGATCCGCGAGAATGTCAGTGGCGTTCAGTTCATCACTGCCAACACGGACGCCCAGGCGCTGGCGCGAAACACCGCGCCGCACAAGATCCAGCTCGGCACCACCGGGCTGGGCGCAGGCGCAAAACCGGAGTCTGGTCGCTGCGCTGCACAAGACGCACGCGAACAGATCGCCGAAGTGATCGCCGGCGCCCACATGGTGTTCATCACCGCCGGCATGGGGGGTGGCACGGGCACCGGGGCTGCGCCGGTCATCGCCGAGGTCGCCAAGGAACTGGGCATCCTCACCGTCGGCGTGGTCACCAAACCCTTCGATTTCGAAAACCGCGATCGCGTCGCCGACAGTGGCATCGAGGAGCTGTCGCGCCATGTCGATTCGCTCATCGTCGTGCTCAACGAGAAGCTTATGGAAGTGCTGGGCGACGAAGCCAGCCTCGAAGACGGCTTCGAGGCAGCCGACAATGTGCTGCGCAATGCGGTCGGTGGCATCGCCGAGATCATCAACATTCGCGGTCTGGTCAACGTCGATTTCCAGGACGTGCGCACCGTGATGGCCGAGATGGGCCGCGCAATGATGGGTTCGGCCGAGGCCGAAGGGATCGACCGCGCGCGGATTTCCGCCGAACAGGCCGCGGCCAGCCCCTTGCTCGAAGGCGTCGAACTGGCCGGCGCGCGTGGCGTGCTCATCAATATCTCGGCAAGCCGTTCGCTCAAGATGTCGGAGGTCAAGGAAGCGGTCAATACGGTGCGCGCCTTCGCGGCGCCCGATGCCTTCGTCATCTATGGCACGGTCTTCGACGAGAGCATGGAAGACCGCATGCGGGTGACAGTGGTCGCCACCGGGCTGGGCAGCCCGGCGAGCAGCGCCAACAAGCCGGTGATGCAGGTAGTGCAGGGCACCGGCACCTACGGCCACAACGGCGGCGGTGCGACGGCCGAAGCGCCGGGGCCGGCGGTCATTCGAAGCGGTCGCCGCACCACGGTCGAGGCGATGAGCTCGAGCGGCGTAAACACATACGACATCCCGGCGTTCCTGCGCAAACAGGCAGACTGACCGGCGGGGGCGACCCATGAGTTGGGTGTCTCCCCGGAGCGCTCTCAGCGCGGACGATGCCTCCCGTTCGCGCTTTGGGCGCCCGTCTGAATCGCCGGCGCAGAAGTCACCGCGTGCTAGACTTCACAGCTGGCTGGCGTGGTTTACAGGGCGCCACCGCCCTCAAATCTCCGAACTCGACATGATCCGACAGCGCACGCTCAAAACTTCGATTTCCGCCACCGGCGTCGGCTTGCATGGCGGCAGGAAGGTGACGCTGGTGCTGCGCCCGGCGGCGCCCGATACCGGGGTGGTGTTCCACCGTGTCGATCTCGATCCGCCTGTCACGCTGCCCGCCGATCCCTACTCGGTGGTCGACACGCGGCTGTGTTCGGGGCTGCAGCAGGGCGAAGCGAAAGTCGGCACGGTCGAGCATCTTATGTCGGCGCTGGCTGGCCTGGGGGTCGACAACGTGCACGTCGATGTCGATGCCGCCGAGATTCCGATTCTCGATGGCAGTGCCGCGCCGTTCGTGTTCCTGCTGCAATCGGCAGGCCTGGAAGAGCAGGCGGCGCCCAAGCGTTTCCTGCGCATCAAGAAAGCCGTCGAATACCGCGAAGACGACAAATGGGTGCGGCTCGAACCCTACGACGGCTTCCGCCTGACCTTCTCGATCGTCTTCGATCATCCGGCGATCGACCGCACTGGCACCTCGGTGACGGTAGATTTCGCTGACCACTCCTACACACGGGACATTGCGCGCGCACGCACCTTCGGCTTCATGCAGGACGTCGAATTCATGCGCTCGCATGGCCTGGCGCTCGGCGGCAGCCTCGACAACGCAATCGTCATGGACGAATACCGCATTCTCAACGCCGAGGGGTTGCGCTACAGCGATGAGTTCGTCAAGCACAAGGTGCTCGACGCGATCGGCGATCTCTACTTGGCGGGCCATCCGCTGCTCGCCGCCTATTCGGCGCACAAGAGCGGCCACGCGCTCAACAATCAGGTACTTCGGGTGCTGCTCGAAGACCAGAGCGCATGGGAAATAGTCACTTTCGAAGCCGGCAGCCGGCCCAAGCCCGGCGTGAGCGGCATGTTCGAACCCGTGTGGACCTGAAAGCCGCGTGATTCGCCTTGTTGGCGCGCTGGCCCTGGTTTTTGTCGGCGGTGCACTGGTGCTCTACCTGTTGACCGGTGAACCTCGATATCGCGCCTTGGCGTGGACGTTCACGCGCATTGGCGCACTGCTCGTGCTCGCGTTTCTCGCCCTGTTGTTCATCGAGCGTCTGATCGGGCCGCTGCTTTAACGCCGCGTGTCCGCTCGGCCAGCCGGCTCGCTTGCGCCTACCGGTGGACATTACAGCTTCATTCGTCGAATCGACTTTGGCGCACAAAGCGTTCGAGCGCCTGGCGCAGCGGATCGTCCGGCGGCAGTTGATCAGCCAGCGTCTGCATGTCGTGCTGTGTTCGACCGCTCACCGCGCGGTGGGTGGGTGGCCGTTCAGGCGGTGCAGTGTGCGCCGGGCGCGTGGCGATCTTGATGGCGGCGAGTTGTACACCCTGGGCCGCCAGCGCTTCGACGAGACGTGGCGTTGCCTGGCGCAACTTTGCGGCGACAGCGCCGTTGTCGGCGTGAATAAGCAAGGTGTCGCCTTTCAGATTGGCGACATGGCAGACCGCGGCGAGCGGGGCCGGAAGCGCCGCCTCGACATGGCGCTGCAGTTCGATCAAACGCTGCGCGTGCATGCGGAGGTTTTCGAGTGTCGATCCGGCATCGACGAAGCGGCGCAATGGTTTGCTCATGGGCTCTTCCTGATGCGGCTATCGACGGTCGCCCGCACCGGCAAACCTAAAGAATACCGCCTTTGCCGCCATTTCAATCGGCGGGCCGAATTCACCATCGCGAGGTGGGTACTGACGGTGATTTGAAGCGCACCGCGTGCCCGATCGCGCGATATGCAAGCCGAGCAGGCAGTTGGCGCCGCCGTGCTAGTATTTGCGCTTTGCCTGACTCGCCCCCGCCACCCATGATCTCCGGTCTTCTGCAGAAAGTTTTCGGCAGCCGCAACGAGCGGCTCGTTCGCCAATACACGAAGAAGGTTCGCGCCATCAACGTGCTCGAACCGGACATGGAGGCCTTGTCTGACGAGCAGTTGCGCGCCAAGACCGATGAGTTCAAATCGCGCGTTGCCAATGGTGAAGCGCTCGACACCCTGCTGACCGAAGCCTTTGCGGTAGTGCGCGAGGCGGGCCGCCGGGTGCACGGCATGCGCCACTTCGATGTGCAACTGGTGGGCGGCATGGTGTTGCATGACGGCAAGATTGCCGAGATGCGCACCGGCGAGGGCAAGACGCTGGTGGCAACCTTGCCGGCCTATCTCAACGCGTTGGCGGGCAAGGGCGTACATGTCATCACGGTCAACGACTATCTCGCCCGGCGCGACGCCGAGTGGATGGGGCGGATCTATGAATTCCTCGGGCTGACGGTCGGCGTCAATCTCTCGCAGATGGACGAGACGCAGAAGCAGAAGGCGTATGCTGCTGACATCACCTACGGCACCAATAACGAGTTCGGTTTCGATTATCTGCGCGACAACATGAAGTACCAGGCGTCGGAGCGTGTGCAGCGGTCGCTCGACTACGCAATCGTCGACGAGGTCGATTCGATTCTCATCGACGAGGCGCGCACGCCACTGATCATCTCGGGCCAGGCCGACGATCACACCGAGCTGTATCTGAAGATGAACGAGATCGCGCCGCTGCTCACCAAGCAGGAGGGCGACGACGACAATGTGACCGTTCCCGGCGACTACACAGTCGATCTCAAGGCCCACCAGGTGCTGCTTACCGAAGCGGGGCACGAGCGGGCCGAGGAGGTGCTGACTGAACGCGGCCTGCTGCCCGAGGGCGGCTCATTGTACGAACCGGCCAATATCCTGCTCATGCACCACCTGTACGCATCACTGCGTGCCCACGCGATGTATCACAAGGACCAGCAGTATGTGGTGCAGAACGGCGAGATCATCATCGTCGACGAGTTCACCGGCCGCCTGATGCCCGGCCGCCGCTGGTCCGAAGGGCTGCACCAGGCGGTCGAGGCCAAGGAAGGCGTCAAGATCCAGGCGGAAAACCAGACACTTGCCTCGATCACCTTCCAAAATTACTTCCGCATGTACGGCAAGCTTGCCGGCATGACCGGTACGGCCGACACCGAGGCCTACGAATTCCACCAGATCTACAATCTCGAGACTGTCGTCATTCCGACCAACCGGCCGATGCGGCGCAAGGACCAGAACGACAAGGTCTACCGCACGATGAAGGAGAAGTACGATGCCGTGATCGAGGACATCAAGGATTGCCACGAACGCGGGCAGCCCGTGCTGGTCGGCACCACCTCGATCGAGAGCTCGGAGCATCTGTCCGAAGTGCTCACCAAGGCCAAGTTCCCGCATCAGGTGCTCAACGCCAAGCAGCACGCCAAGGAAGCCGAAATCGTTGCGCAGGCC
>CBDULG010000156.1:0-7276 GCA_965367985.1 uncultured Rhodocyclaceae bacterium | reverse complement strand
GTGGTTGTGAAACGGGCGCCACTCGGCGCCCGCTGTGTACATGAAATGAGCGATTCGCGACCGCGTTGGCGTGCGGGAGTCCAGATATAGGTCAAACGCCTGACTTACTGCGGATGCGCGCGGAGGCTATCGACGATTGAACCATGCGCCATTCGCGACGCTCATCGCTTCGGCATCCGCTTGGGTGGCAGCGGGCAGACGCGGTCGAGGTCGGGGAATTTCTTGTATTTATCGGCATCGGCTTCACGCCATAAGCGGTCGTAGCATGCGGCGCGGACGGGGTCTTTTTCAACGCTCGAATGCCCTTCTTTGAATATCCGATAGAGAGCAAAGAGACTTTTACCAGAACCCAACTTTCCAGCGGCCTGAAAATGCTTCAACGCAGTGTCAATTTTTCCATCAACAACTCTGTAAAACATGCCAAGTTCATAGCCCGCTTCGCCCAATCCCTGGCTCAACGCACACTTGAGCATTGATTCTGCGATAGGCACTACTCGCGTCCGGATGTCTTTCTCTTCAATCGACATCAAATCCTGACCGACCGCCAGTTGCCCCTCACGATTTCCCATGTCCGCGGCTTTGCGGATATAGGTGAGGGAGGCTTGGCGATCCTGCTTGACACCAATCCCCTGCTGCAAGAAGACGCCCATCTGGTAGTAACCCGAGGCGAGGCCCAAATCGATGACACGTTCAACGAGCTCAACCGCTTTGCGCTCGTCATGGGGCACGCCCACACCGTCCACATACATGAGTGCCAGCCGGTGCATGGCGTTGAAATGATCTCGCTCGATCGCCCGCCGGTATAGATCGGCAATCTCGGTGGCGTAGCGCTCTTCGTCTTTTTTCTGCAGGTTACGCGCGGTGCGGTACCAATGATCGGCTTCGTCATCGAAGGGCGGGTTTTTCTCTTTGGTGCATGTAAATTCCAGCGACGACCAATCAAAATTTTCTGTGTTCATAGTGGTATTCCGAGCTTCGCAACCGGTGGCAAAAAAAACAAAAAAGGTAAGCGCGACGCACGCGGTTCTATTCATGGCTTAATCCGGCGCCAATCGCGATCGTTCGCCATCAAAAAACTCGATCAGCGACGAGGAGAGTGGCCTGGTCGAATTTCTTTCTTTCTTGTTGAGCGCCATGGCATCCTCCCAAAGTTGAAAGATTTCTGCCATATCCTCCCCTGGTGCACTGCCGCTATGCATTCGCCACAAATGCTGCCGCCACTGCCGGGTCAGTTCAGGCGACGGGCTCGAAATATTTAACTCGGAATCGGCTTCCATGCTGCGCGTGTTGACGTTGGCCGAGCCGAGTGTGAAAAACACATCGTCGACGAGCAGCAACTTCGAATGCACATAGATGCTCTTGTATTGCGTGCCCCGCGACGTCTGACCGCTGCACAGCAAGGTGCTCACGTGAATGTTGACGCCTTCGAGGTCAGACTTTCTGAGCGCGCTTTCCGGATCGCGCTCGCCGGACGTGTTTTTGTGCATGGCTGGCATCATCTGACCCTTACCCAGCGCCGCGAGCATGTCGTATGTGTTGACGCGGCCAGTACCGTCGGTGGCGTTGGTGACCACGAAAATATGAAGATCCCGCGTCCATCCCCCGGCTTTGAGCCGACGGCGCGTCGTCCGTAGCAAGTCGGCAAATTCTGTGTAGCGAAAATACTGATTCTCGAAGTAGATGTAATTTCGCGCGTTGGCGAGTGCTAGGTTGTACGACGCAAGGATGCTTCTGTCGCCTTCTTGCGGTTGCGTCCGGCATATTTGTGCGAGTGCGGCGCCGCCACGGCGCTGTGCCGGTGCGATGAAATCCTCGGCCTTTCTCGCCTTGCGCGCGTCCGTCCATGACATTTTATTGCGACCCGTTTCGGCGCCATCCCAGGCAGACATGAAGTTCTCGTTCAAATCGAAGAGAACCGGGCCGAACACGCGGCATGACAGGTCTTGCCAGGGCGCAAAGCCATCGCGAAGCTGAGAGTAGTAGTCATGGCTATCGGTATCCCAATAATTTCTTAGCAGATTGTGCCCCATGACAAAGCCGACGGCGTCATCCGGTGATTCGTAGTCGATCAGAATGACTTTTTGATGATGTGACGCAAAGTCAGAAAGCAATACAGTTTGCGATGGATTGGATAGCCCACGTTGTGCAAGTTGGTGCCGATAAGCCGAAATGCGATCCCGGGCGCTGAAATCGCGCGTGCGAAAATCCAGGTCTCCGGGTTCATAGCTGAACCACCGTCGATTGAATATCTTGGCCTCATCATCACCGCTTGTGACGGCCGCGCTGTTCAGGCGTTTGTTTCCGTAGTTATTGGATTCGTCATCGCCGGCGGACCCGCCACCCGCGGATTCCAGGCCGCCAGTTCCCGATCCCAGCGCGGTGCCGCCGCTGCCGATGAGGCCATCGCCGATAATATTGTTTTCGCCGAAATTGGCGAGCGCGTTCTTCCAGATCAGAATCCGCACCGGCACGCTGGGTTCGAGAAAAGTACCGTCTTTGCGCGCGAACTTGTCGGCCTTGCGGCGTAGCAGGTCCCCCAGGCGTTCGCCGCCGGGTCGCACGAGCCGCATGCTCGGATCAAAACCCCAGCTAATGATGTCGATGCTCGTCTTGGCATTCGAGATCGCTTCCTGTACAGCGCGAAACGCGCGCTCGCCGTTGATTAGCGGCTCGATCACGTTGGCCGGCCGTGGCGGGTATTTGCTGTTCTCAACGAACCACGGCATGGTCAATTGAACGTCGCGCCGGCTGTTCAGGGCGATGTCCGCATGACTGGTTGTTTCAGTCGGTTCCATGGTGTTTGCTTTACATTGATTCCGGGATTGCTTTCAACTCGATGCGGATCGCCTAGTCTTCGCCAGTCCGGCGCGAGGCGATGTTTCTGAACGCGTCGCCGACCGCGCCGAAGGTTGCCGGCACATCGCTCGCGTGTTCGTGGCTCCGGTAACCCCGGTTCGAAAGATGCTGCAGGCCGCGCGCCGCCGCGTCGTCGGCAAAGTTTTCGTGCGCCTTCACCACAAAGCGTGCGCCAGTCATCAGTTCGATCTTGTACTCCGCGGTCCCTTCGACATGCTCCCAGCCGACAGCACCGCTGTCATCGGCTACGCCCTTGTCGATCATTGCACCATCGGCAAAGAGCCGATACGGTTCGCCCGCGTAGTTGGTCATCGCATCGGGCAGCGCGCCCAACGAGAAGCGCATATGCCGTTTGAGCGGATTCGTCATGTCGTCCGGAAATCCCGGCAGCGGGTAGTCCATACGATCCGGCCCGCTGAAACTCTTCTTGCTCGCATGCACCGTAATTGTCCCCGGGCACTGCACGGTGATGCCGCCGTCGATGGTGATGCTGGCGCCGCCTTCGACTGCGAGGTGGATTTTCTTCGCGGCGGCGAAGTCGATGTGGGCGCGGGCGGAGACGAGTTTGAGGTCCTCTTTCGCCTGAAACTTCATCTCGTCGCTTTGCGCCTGCATGTCGATGGCGTCTTTGGCCGCGATCAGGCGGATGCCGATGTCGTCTTCGCCCGGTCGGATCGCTCCGGCGAGCAGGCCAATCGCCTGGCCGGTGTGGATTCTGGCGCTGCCGGCGACGACGAGGTCGGTGTCCTGGCCGCTGATGAGGCTGATCGTCTCACCGGCGCTCCAATGCAGGTGCTGGCCTGCGACCATGCCGAGGCCGGCTTTGGCGCTTTGTACGATGGCCGCGTCGGTGAGGTGCGGCAGCGCGTTCGTGCCGATGGCGGTGCGTTTGGCGCGGGCGTCGTTTTTTGCCGTGTTCGAATCGAGCGCATCGACCATGCCGCTGAGCACGGTATGCAGCGCTTTGAGTGGCGCGGCGCCGGGGTCGATCGTGCTGTTCTCGCTGGCGTGACTGCCGATGCTCGCGGCCAATTGCACGGTTTCATGTGTTTTTGCCGCGCCGCTGAGTGTGTCGGCGAGCGTGCCGGCCTGTTGAATTAGTGCCTTGCCCGCAGCCAGATCGCCGGCCGGCTCGCCGTCGTTGGTTTGCGCCCAGGTGCTCATTATCACGCCCCGGCCGCCTCTGAGCGCACCCCAGGCGTCGGTTCTGAGTTCGAACCCGGTGCCGCGGAAGGAGCCGCGGTAGTTGTCGGCCTGATGGACGAGATGGCCGAGGTTCAGTTCGCTGGTGGCGGTGCTGCTTTTTAACTGGGTGCGCAACTGCTCATCACTGTCGTCGAAGACGATCTGGTTGTAGCCGGCGTGCGTGCCGTGGGCGCCGAACTCCTTGCTTTTGAAGCCGCTGAGCGCAGCGGCGTGGTTGTGACTGACTTCGGCGCCGCCGTGCCAGGCCGGGCTGTTACCGCCGGTCAGATTGCCTTGTCCGGCCGGGCTGTGATCTGTCGCTTCTTCGAAGATACGGGTGTCCGTTTCGCTCGCTTCGCCGCCCGGCGTGGGCGCGATGCCCCCATCGCCGCGGCCGTTATAGAAGGCGCCGAGAATCACCGGGCGATCGATGTCGTCGTTGAGAAAGCCGACAGCCACTTCCTGACCGATGCGCGGCAGCCACTGCCAGCCCATACCGGCGCTGGCCTGACGCGCCATCGGGCGCAGCCAGCATGTGAGGCGGTCATCCGGCTGCTCACCACGTTGCCAGTGGAACCGGACCTTGATGCGTCCGAGCCGGTCGCACCACAACTCGTCGGCGCCATTGGGCGTCGTTTCGCCCTGCGGACCGACAACGATCGCCGTCATCGGGCCGGGCGCGGTGGCGCGCGGGTTCATGCGCGCGCCGGTGCCGTCGGCCAGAATGGGCCGCCACGGCACTTTGGCGCGCTGCGCGGTAAAGCTGTTGCCGTAGCCCCGTGCTGTTGCGAGTTTTACGACTTCGGCGTCGAGGCGCTGCGGGGCGCGCACTGGAGCGACGACTTCATCAGTGTTGTCGTCGTCGTCTTCGTCAGCGCGCAGATCAGCGGCGAGACGTTCGGCGATGGCCTCGATGGCTTCGCCCGAGAGGTTGTTGATACCCGCCTCGGTCAGCTCGAGCAGGACGAAACGCCCCTCGTCGCCCGCTTCGTTCGTGGGGTCGAGCGCGTCGAGCAGCGATTCGGTCAGTCGAAACGATTCGCCGGGGTAAAAACTGCGCACCGTGCCGCGGCCGAGAAAAGCCTTGAAGCGCGCTTCACGCGCTTCGAGCATGAGCTTCTGGTAGCGCTCCGCCTCACGCGTGCATGCCCAGGCGTAGGCGCCGGCGTCGTCGTAGTGTTCGAGCACCGGGGCGTGCTCGCCACCGGGATTCTGCACGCTGGGCAGGCTGGCGGCGACGGCGCGCTTGCGCTTGTAGTCGTAACTGAGCGCGGCGCCGATGCCGATGCCTAGCTGGCGGTGTGCACCCAGCGCGGTGATGGCGTCGCTGTCTTCCTGCGAGTCGGCGCGGTGAAAGCGGATGCCGCCATTGGCCGATTGCACGTCCTCGAGAAAGCCGGCGCTGTCGGCAAAGATGCGCAGGCGGTGGCCGGCGGGGGCGTCTTCGTCTGCCTCCACGCACCAGCCCAAGCCTTCTTCGGCGAGCAGGCGCGAGACGAAGGCGTAGTCGGACTCCTGATACTGCACGCAGTAGCTGCGCGGCCGCGCGCCGGCGAGAAACGTGCTCACTTCCTCACTCCACTGCCAGGCTGCGAAGGGCGCGTGCGCGCCGAATACCGTATCGGCGATTTCGATGACTGATTTGTCCTGAAACACGCGGTTGTGGCGGCTGCGCGTGAGCAGCCAGCTCCACGGCACGACCACCAGCCGGTAGCGGCCGAAGCCGCCGTCGGCGCCCAGACTGCGTGCCGTGCGCACCAGGCCCGATCGATCGCTGCGCGTGCCGTCGGGCAGGGCGCTATGCAGGGTGAGCGCCTGGCCTAGGAAGCGTTCGAGCGCGATGTGGGCGTCGGTGGCGAGCACGTCGATGCACAGCTCGAAGCCGCCTGACAGCGCGGCGTGCGACCACCATGCTTCGACCATCACCGCAGGGCCCTCGTCGCGCCATGTCAGATCGTACAAGCGGGTGGTGGAGGAGAACAGGTCAAGCATGGGTGCATCGCAGGATGACATTCGGGGGGTGACAATGGTAACGGGCGATATGTCATTTGCAAATGGGACAGATGCAAAAGTTCTTGTTGCGACGACAACTTCTTGCCGCTGCGCCGTCAATTGCGTGAGATCGGGCGTGCTTGGCGACGCCTCGGAAGTCAGACGACCCAGGCCAGCGGCTTTTCGCTTCGGGTTGGCCGTGATCTCGATTGCACGATGAACAGGGCGGGCCAGATGGCAACATAGAGCAGGCGCCATACGGCTTCGGTGCACTTGCCGGTGGCGCATTGCGTCGCAAAGAGCCGCGCCACACCGACCCGCGTATACCACATGGAAGCGCGTGATAGCAGGCACACCCGGCTCGAGCCGAGCAAGCTGCCAAACGGCATATGAAAGCCGGGCTTGCCGTTCATGACGTGATCGCGCGGTAGGACGGCGAACGCGCTCTTTCGCTGGCCCAGGCGATGCGATCGGCCCGATACGAAACATTCAGGCATCACACCGGTGCCGTCGCGGCGGAGGACGCGGCCGCGACGGGTATCCGGCGCACCCCGCCGGAAGACGTCCGCAAAGCCCGGCATGCCGTGCTGAGGAAATTGGCATCCGCGCGCGTGTCGGCCCCGGTCGAGGCCACAGACGCCGAACTAGGCGGTCCTTCTGTTGCGGCCACGCCGCGTCACGGCAGCAAGCGAAAGGCCGAGGCCGAGCAAGGCCGCAGAGGTCGGCTCGGGAACCGACTGCACCAGCGCAAAGATCAGCTCCGGGTTGCTGCGGTTATCGTCAAGATTCTCGGCGCCACCGATCAAGCCAAGCCCCGGTGCGTAGTACTTGAATTCCCGTGCGTCGGGATCGAGCACCGTCGTCTCATAAATCTGCAATACGTCGGTGTAATCGATGCCGCCAAGCGCGATGTTCAGGCCAATTCCGGTGATTTCGGCCTGATCGACGGCCTCGTCGAGCTCGGCGAATTCCTGGTAGTAGCGCTGACCGACCATTGGATTGGCCGGCATGATGTATCCGGGCTCGGCGTCGTTGAAGCCGGCCAGCCAACTGCTGCTCGGATTCGTGCTGACGAGGTCGCCGTTCGCATCGTAGACGTAGTTGGTGACGTCCTCGCCGAAGTACCAGACGTTGCCGGCGATGTCCTGCGCAAAGTAGTCGAAGGTGTCTTCGACCAGAAGGCCGTCTTCATACGCACGATCGCGCAGCGTCGTCGTCTGGATGCCGAGCAACTCCTTGCCGG